>JAIDHZ010000141.1 GCA_029052995.1 Lachnospiraceae bacterium
GTGTATAATAATTGAATAATGTCATAGCATATACTGACAATTGGGGCTATATTATGCATGAACAACGGAAAATCAAACGGAGGTACAAATCTTATGAATAAACAGGATAACAAATTAGCGATTTCAGTGGTCGCAGCTTTGACTGCAGGTATTGCTTTAATTTATACTTTAATTATGTATCGCACTATTATTTTCGCCGTAGCAGGGGTCAGTATTATATTTTTAATTACTGCATTTATTTTAACACAGAATATCATTACATTTGTAACCATTAAAAACAAATCCATGAATGTACACATTAAGAATTGTGTAGATGACATTTCCTCTCAGCTGGAAGCTATTAATGGTGTCCAGACACAACTTGGGAAAGCTACCTATATCTATACAAGACAGGCAGCCCAAAAAGTTGCAACTTTAGAGAACAATTATGCAGAAAGCCAGGCAGTACTTTATAAAAATCTTGCCTCTATTTCAAGCAGACAGAACAAGGCAACCAAGCTGATGATTAAGTCCGATCAGAATAATACGGTAAAGCTGATTGACAGCATCAAAGATGTACACAATAAGCTCAATGAAACCATGATTAACGGATTTGACCAGATTCAGCCAAACAACACAGAAATAATTACTGTTCTAGAATCTATCGCAGATTACCTGAAAAATCAGGCAGACTCTTACGAACAGACACTTGGAATACAATTAGATAATGTAGCAAACGAATTGCAGAATATTTCAAATAATATTCAGAATGTACAGGCACCTGCAGCCAATATTATACAGTCTGTACCGGCTGCTGCAGAACCGGACATTCCTATTTCCGCTGATTATACCGAACAAACAGAAGTTTTAACTACGGAAATAACAGAAGATATACCAAATGACGATATACCGGCTGAAGATGTCCCGGCAGAATCATCAATAGACGATTACTTAACTGAGAACACAATAACATTTGAAGAAAACATTGCCAAAGATAACACTGCTGTAGAACCGACAGCTCCGTCAATTGAAGAAGCTGTGGCAGAGGATACAGTTACAGAAGAGAAAGAAGAGGAACAGGCATTTTCACCGACATTTACTGTAGTTGGCAAGGCTGACGATGACATAGAACACGATTCACTTCCAAGTCCGGCTGACATTCCGGATGATTCAAACAAGCAGCTTTCTGCAGATGAAATTGCTGCCCTGTTTGCTTCTGCTGAGCCAACACCAAAGAAAGAACCTGCCCATGCACAGAAGCCTTCTGTAGAAGCTTCTTCAGATGATTCAAAGCAGCTTTCTGCAGATGAAATTGCTGCATTATTTGCCGCTTCAGAACCGGCTCCAAAAAAGGAAGTTGAGCCTGCCACACAAAAGCAGAAAATGAATACAGCAACTGCTAATAACACCCCGGCTTCCGATGATACTAACAAAAAGCTCTCTCCTGATGAGATTGCTGCATTATTTGCATCTATGGGCTAGGCTGTTTCCTATATAAAATCAAAAGTTCCCTGGCTATATTCCAGATTTTGGTACTCTATCTCATCCTGGGTCACTTGGCTTCGGTAGTCAATAACAACTGTCTGTTGTCTTCCGTTTATAAGCTGCTGACCCAGAATATAATTCACATCAAACCGGTTCGTGATAGCCGGTGTTGCCCCTCTTGCAGGAACAATCAATTGCACATTATTTGTGGCAAGCAGGGCAAAAATCGGTTCCCAGATATAGATATCCTTTGCCGCACCAAACGGATTATCAATAAAAATCACCTTTTTCAAAGCAGAAGCTTCTGCCCCAGGTGCATACATACCTGATATATAGTTGATAATTGACACAAGGAACTGAATATAGATACCCTGGGATTGTCCGGTACTTCCCACCGCTTCTTCATAACGGAGATAACGGCTATGCTCCTTAATGCGCTCCCTCTTATAAAGCTTTAGTCTGATAGCATTCATATCTGTTACCATAACAGAGAATAATTTCTTTAGCAGCAATCTGTTTTTTATATACTTTATTCTATCATTATTTTCCGTAAACTGATCTGCACCATTTACTACCTCATCAATATAATCAGACATTCTCTGTTTGATAAATTCATCCTTTACATAAGGAATAGAGAGGTTTACCATCTGAATCATTTCTCCATCCAGCTGAATCCGGGATAATTTGGGCAGTTTGTCAAGCTCTGTGCGGACATCCCTGCATCGTTCTATACAATGATTTTCAAAATTATTCTTAATGGTCTCCATATCTTCAATTCCCTGTGCAACCCGTTCCTTTTCCAGTGCAATATAGGAAATCATTTCCCTGATATTTTCTAAAAGATTCTTTGCATCCGAATAAGTTTCCGGAATCTCTACATCATCCTTTATGGAAGCAGACAGTTCATAAGCGCCCATGGCAAAGAAAGTATTTGACATCTGTGTCTTATAATTAAGCAGCTCATTCCTTGCTTTGGACAGCGCCTTGTTGCTTTTGTCATATTCCAGCAGACTGTCTTCAAAAATGGTTCGTATTTCATCCTGGCTCTTTTGTAACACATTAGCCTCTTTCACATTCAGACCTTCGTTTTGCACAATTCTTCTGACGTCTTTATACAAATCTAAAATTACTCCATTATTCTTCACATACTTATTGTATTCCTTCTGGAATTCCTTAATCTCCGACCGGATTTCCTGCAAAATACGGTCACCTTCAGCAATTGCCTGCATTGCCTCCTGTCTGGTAACTGCTTTATATTCTACGGCATTTTTATTTCCCTTATGCTCCGTTAAATCCTTCTCTTCAATACCGGACAGCTGGCTTACCATCAAAATGGCAGACTTTCCAAACCGCTCAGAAAGCGCCTGCATTGCCTGCTCAATACGTCCCTCTAACCGGATTGCTTCGTTCTCCTTTTTCTGGTATTCATCCTTTAACTGTTCTACCCTGACAGAAATCCTGGATAAATTCATACTCATCCTGTTTATAAATTCTTCCTCCACAGGATGCAGTTCTCCCTCTTCCTTTAATTGCTCCAGTTGTTCTATCGACACTCCACGCCTCTCAATTACCCTCATTCCCCGCTGCATACTTTCCGACAATGCGGCGATGAGTTTTTCCTTGTCCTCTAGAACAATGGTATCCTGCTCAACCACTGCTTTTGCGGCAAGAAATTCTGCCTTTAATTGTTCCTCAGGCAAATTAACAGTTATTAACTTTTGAACTTCTTCCTCTGACGTTGGATAATACTGTTTATAAAGGATATCCCAGTCTGACAGCACTTCGCGGATCTGTTCCTCCATATGTGCAATCTGTGCCTGTAGTTCTTCTTTTTTCAAATTGGCAGCAGATAGGGCATCTTCTGCCTGATCCACATCCACCTCCAGACGTTTTACATCTGAGGTATAATGTTCCAATTGCTCCTTTGTCTCATCCGCCAGGTCGCTTACAGCTTTTATTCCAGACAACTTAATCTGTTCTTTCTCATTTACTGCAAGGTTCTCCCTCGCCTCATTCAGTTCGGTCTTTATCTGATCCCTGTGCTCCTGTAAACGCTCCAAAGCGGCCTGCTTATCCTCTAACTCCCGCTTAATTTCCATTACTGTTTCTTTATGCTTCTGAATCTCTTTTTCCGCATTTAAAAATACTGAATCTGTAAGCTTTGCCGTATAATCCAAATCCTCCGTATATGTAGATTCCATCTCACGCAGCTGAATCATTTCTTCTTCCAGCTCTTCAAGTTTCTTTTCTAAACGTGTTGACTCCATTGCAAGGGCATTATCTTCCAAAAAGGAAGATTTATCCTTTACTAGCAGCAATACACCCTTTTCTTCCTCCGGCATATAGGGAGATTCTAATATCATCTGGTCATAAACAGGAACTGCACTACTGCCAAGGTCAATTGTACCTATACGCTCGTCTTCCTGAATCACTTCAAACTGCTTTGTAACAATTCCATAAGGAAGTAAAGGGAACCTGTTTAACAATTCCTCTCTGTTACTACGGGGTAATGCAGAAAGATAATCCATTCCTGAAAGTGCAAAATCCCCATGACGGCTTTCCAGATAATCTTTTACCTTTGTTACCGCCTTTGTTTCTTCCAAAATTCTACCCTCTTTTACCTGCTCTAAATGACGATTCACCCGTACAATGCTCTTCTTCAACTCTTCAATACGAACTCTCTGGTTAAATGCCCTCTCTTTAATGGTATCATAAAGCTGCGAAGCCTCCCTGACATCATAAACCTGCATCATTTTACTCAGGCGTTCCTGGTTGGTAATATATTCGTCATGGCGTTCCTTAGCAAGCTTCAACTGCTCTTCCACTTCGCTTAACTGTTCCTTTGTCTCAAAAATCCCCCTCTCATTTTCACTGATTTCTTTAAGGTCATTATAATAGACCTTCTCCTTTGTCTCAATCTGGCTTCGAAGAGTTGCTTCCTCATCTTCTAAGGTCTTTACAAGCTCCTTAATATCACTCAATACCAGAATAGAAATCTCCTGTCTGACACTGCGTATTTCCTCCATGCGCTGTTCGTAAGCTTCACTAAGACTATCTCTATGACTTACTGCAACCGCTAATGCAATCTTGCCTTCCTCATATACATGTGACAACTGCTCTGCCTTTTTGGCAACCTGTTCTAATTCCTTCCGACGCTCTTCCATACGGTTTCGAATCTCTTTTAGCTTCTCATCATCCATTTGCTTTTTTGTATAGGCATAACTATGCAGTTTACCAATCTGGTCAGAATTTGCATCAAGCGCCGCCTGAATTACAGCCTTATTTTCTTCCATTGCTGCCATGTCCTGTAAATACCTTAAATAGTCATTAATGCTTTCCTTCAGGTTAAGTTCAGCTGTTGCAAGCTTTTGCTCTTCAGCAGCCTTTTTCACATGACGCTCTAATGTCCGAAGCTCTTCAGCTATTGCATCTACCTCAAACCGATCTTTTACAACTTTAAGACTTTCAATTCGTTTTTGTTCTAACTGATAACGGTTTTCCAGTGATATTTTATTTTCCTCCATACGGGCAATCTGAATTTCTCCATGATGGCTTAACTCCTTCCCTGTCACATAGATATCCGCTAAGGTGCGTTCTACCCTGTCTTTCTTTTCATACAATTCTAAGAAAGAGGAAATGCGTCCTTCCAATAAATGCATAAGCTCCGTTTCTTTATCATAATTTGCAATTTCGCTCTTTTTCTTGGAAAGCTCCACCAGCTTGTCTCTTATATCAAGCAGTGTCTTTGCCATATCTTCGTTTACATCATTTTGCTCTGTTTTTACCAAAAAAGCCTTCTCAATTATCTCCTCAATAAGAAGATCCTCCACCACTTTTCTCGTAGTTTTATATTGTGTTTCAAAGTAAGTTCGTACATGTCCCTCCGTCTTGTTGATTCCGCGTATAATTTCCCACTGGCTCTCAAACAATCCATACCGGCTGATAAATCGCTGGTATTCCCCTTTCCGTTCGAAAATATATACCCTGAGGTTCAGATTATTACGTGCAAGGCTCTTTAAGTAATTCTTAAGCCCTGAATAGGTAATCCGCTCTTTGTTGTTCTGCAGGGGAAGATTCACTATATCATTCTCATTGTAATCCCGATAGAAAATACAATAGTTAAAATATTCAATAGATGCACTGTCCTTCTGATTCTTACCTTTCAAGCCTCCCTGCCCGGATATATCATCCGGCACCTCACTCCCACCATTTTCCACAGCAGCTGCTCCCTCAATAGCAAGCTGCCCTTCCGTATCCTCTTCTTTTGCCTTTCTTGCGCAAAATCCGGTGGTCATATACCGGAAACCCTCTTTGATATCCTTATCATCTAAACGCCATTCCACCAATGAATGGATTGTGGTGTTGCCGCCACCGTTACGAAACAGCTTTTCAATTGGCTGCTTTTCGTCTAAGGTACAGTTTGGAATCAAGTTTTGTAAAAGTAAAAGCATGAGTATACTTTTACCTCCACCATTTGCCAAATCATATAACGTATTTTTCCCATACATACGCATTGAAAAATCATCATATCCCTGGGTGCCAAAATTGTATTTTACATTGTTTACTCGAATTCGATTTATATTCGGCATTGTGTATCCCCTTACATTTTTATTAATTATTGTAACTGCTCATTTTCCTCTACATTACCCTCATTTAAAAGTTCATAAATGCGTCCACGATACTCTTCAAAATAATGCTCTACAATTGCTTTAAACCGGTCTGTCGGATAGTATCTGCGGTTTACTTCTACAAACAGGTTCTCATTTACCAAAAAATTAAATGTAAGCTTTGTAATTCCAGACTTTGAAGCCCTCGATGCTCTTACATCATTCTGGTCCTGACTGGTACTCGCCGGCAGTTCATCCCACAAAAGCGCTACCGCCTGAAAGCTGTCTGCCTCTTCCTCTCCCATGTTATAAACCGCAATATCCTTTGTAAATACAGCCAGCGCTTTTGTAACATCCTCTAAAACTGACTCTAATTTTACATATTCCTTAAACTGATAGGAGGCTGAATCAGAATAAAAGGTAAGCAGAATCTGGTACATAATAAAATAACACAGATACAATTCCCTGTTATACCGGATTCCGATAATACGCTTTAATTCCTCATTGGTATACCCAAAAATCCGGTTGCCTTCTCCCGCTGACAAAAACAGGCTTTCTTTGTATTCATATATTGATAAATTTAATTTTTTCAGTATAATTCCCACAATTTCATAAACCTCAGCATTGCCGTAATAGTCTTCATAAAGACTTCCGTTTGCGCCGCTTCGTTTAATCTCCTCACCGGTAATCAGCTTTGCATATATATCTATCGCTTTTTCTAAATTTTTTATTTCCATAACCTTTTCCAATCCTGTATTTCCATAGTTTTAACTATATTGTATAGTCAATTACCGCTCAAACTTCATGTCCGTAATGGAAAACTCCTCATCTTTTCCATCCCCAAAATGTAAAATCTGCTCCGAATTAAATGTTATATGTATTATCATTTTTCCAAACCTGTTCAATTTTTCCATACTAAGGGTATCCATAACCAGACCCTCCAAAAATGTATCCTGCTTTTGCCGCATTTTTGTCAAATCATAAGTATCTTTCTGAGCTAAATGCACCAAAAATGAATATACATCTCCGTTTCTGTATATCTCTTTTCCAAATTTGATTTCATATATTGCCATTAATTCCGAAAGCGTTGTGCTTCCATGTTTCCAAAGCTGCTCCAGCAGTTCTCCAAACAAATTCCCGTAATTATTGGTAATTCTCTGTTCCTCCACTTCATCCTCGTATACATAATCCGGATTAACTTCCTTTTTCTCCAGCTTTTCACTGTAATCCTGATTCGCAGTCTTACTCTCTAACATACGGTCTATACTCTCCACCGAAAAAGTCTTAGTTAACTTCGGAATAAATAAAGGCGCAGCCAAAAATCCTAATCTGTCCGGTGCATCCTCCTCCATTATATTCCTTAATACGTCCCGGAACTGAAAGACCGGTCTGAGCTTACGAAGCTTTGCCCTGCCAATCATATCATCTGCAATATTTTGTAAATCAATTGTTTCTTTTATCAGCTCGCCATGCCGTATAATGGTTTTTTTAAGCTCAGTATCCAGCTTATGAATCTCATTTAACAAAGCTGCTCCGGATTCGCCATTTGCCTTTTTATATGCCTTATCTATAAGTGCACGATTCTTCTCAAACAGCTTTGACTCATCATCAAACCATTTAGCCACTGTATCCATATATTGTTCACCGGCTTTAACCCCGGAAAAAACATCATAGCTTAACAGGTCTAATACTTCCTTTTTCTGCATTGCCAGCTTACTTACCTCATTGTTAATTCTACGAACCACCTCTATACCACCGGCAAAATTCTCTGAACGAATCATTTTCTCTAATAACAGCTGCTGTACAGAAATATTACTCTCATCCTTAATTTCTTTTGTCTCAAGGTAAAATTCAATTCCGTCTGTGGTAACATGATACAATAACATTCCATCCACAATACGGCTGTCAATTAATTTAACCCTCGCAGTCTTTTTCTGTTTTTCCTCCGGGTCAAAGTAGGAAAAAGTAAAGGCTTTTCCATCATTTTTAATCTTATCAAATATATATCCGATTAGCTCCTGCTCCTCTGATTCTTCTAATCTCAGAGAAAATTCACGTCTCAAAATCTCCGACAAAAATCCCGCATACTGCTCATATGTAATCTCGGTCTCATGAAAATTGTTCTCATTGATAAAAAAACGCAGGGTTGCCATTGTGATATAACCCATATCCAGATTTGCAAACCTGCCTTCCTTGTACTGAGAAAATGTTGTCTCGCAGAGTACAAAAAAAGGATAATATTTTTTTAAATTGTTCATTCTGTCCTTATGTTCACTCATAATATCGTGAATCATAATGTATTTTTCAGCCATAACTTTTCCCTGTTTTAAATCTCTTTCGTCTATACCCTAACCTTGTTCATATATTACAAATAATATAATTATACTCTATTTCACAAAAAACGACAATGAAAATGCATTATAAATTTATATAATTCTTAT
>JAIDHZ010000142.1 GCA_029052995.1 Lachnospiraceae bacterium
ATTTTAGGCTGCCATCCCTTGACCGTTTACGATTCGCTTAATCAAATTATCTGATATTCAAATTTTCTTAACAGGAATCCATAACTCGCAAAACAGACCACTTTCACCATTTTCAAAATATATTTCATAGTCTGTATCATCTGTTTGCACGTAACCTGTTTGCGGAACAAACTCCTTGAAAAACTTGCTCCATGTTTCACCCAGACAGTTGCCATCAGAACCCAAACATTTAAACACTGCGTAGTCAGCAGGTTCCGTTTTCCATATAGAATAACCTTCTTTCGTGAACTGTTCTAATTTTGTAATATCAGTATTCTCATCAATCACAATACCGATTCCGTAATTAAAATGAGTTTCGCTGTCTTTAGCAGGACTGCACAAACCATACAAATCTCTTTTTCCTTCAGCACGAAGCAGCTTCATAGGATCAATAAGGTTCCTTTCAGAACATTCTGTCCAAAAATCAGGGATACTGTGATCATTGTTATCATTGCTGATTTCATTCGGAAAAGCTTTTACCAATGCAACAAATTGCTGGCTCTCCATGTGCTCGATTCTGTAATCCATAATACTACCACCTTCCATGATAATTTTTATTACAAGCGGATTAAACAGATGCAGTTTTGTGCCTTTTTGTTTTGCCTGCTTTGGAGTTGAACCATGAAATCGTGAAAAAGCTTTAGAAAAGCTTTCCGGCGATTCGTAGCCATACTTATATGCCACATCAATCACCGAGATATCCGTTGTTTGCAACTCCATAGCCGCTAAAGTAAGCCGTCGTTTTCTAATGTACTCATTAGCCGTCATTCCTGTAATAAAACTGAATGTACGATGAAAGTTGTAACTTGACATATGCACACTTTTTGCAACCTCAGCATAACTTATGTTTTCGCAAATATGTTCTTCCATATGGCATATTGCCTGCTGTATAAGCTGTATCGACATTTTGTTTAGTCCTCCTTGTATGCACTGATTATAGCTAATCATACGTTGAAAGTCCTGTTCATGTTTGCACCAATTTGTCTCAAAAGGAGTCCGCCCCCTTTTTCATAACGCACCAGAGCCAGGCAGCATTGGCATTCCAATTCCTCCAGGTTTTTCTTTTATTTATAACAATGAATATGCATAAACCGCAACAAAGTCTATATGAAAACTTATCGCTACATCATACACCATAGCATAATAGCTTGCTGAATTACTAATAAGTTCTTTTTAAATTCATACCCTACAAAATATTTCGATTGTATTACATCATCAGAAACTTCCTCACCACGGTAAAATGGAGGACAGGGGTTTAATATAGCATTTTTGTTAGCCATATCCATTACTTCTTTCGTTACCTGACAATCTCTAAAATCATTTAACTCCTCTACAGAAAGAGAATCCGTAAATATAATATCTTTTCCTTTGATTGCTGTTTTTATATCATGGTATACCTTCACATCATCCATTTCATAACCAGTGCCGCAGCATTGTGACAACTCAAAACCCATAACTTCAGATGCCTCTTTCCAAGCCAGACCAATATTTCCGGATTTTCCACAGAACAAATATTTATCACTAATAATGTTATCTCTGATTTTTGACAGCGAGTATATGTCTGCCAAAACTTCACAAGGATGATTAATATCAGTCATTGCATTAATAACCGGAGCTTTTGAATACTTAGCAAATTTTTCGATCAATTGTATATCCTTATGCCGAATAATAACAATGTCTGCCCAATTATTTAAGTAACCGCAGACATCTCTTAAATCTTCCTTTTTCTCTAATGCATCATTTGGAAATAGTATGGGTTGACCACCTAGTAGATATATTCCCTTTTCAAAGGTTACTCGTGTTCTGATGCTTGAAGCAGGAAAAAATAGAATAGCACTTTTTCCATTAAGAAAATTACTATATTTTCCAGTACTGATTTCGTCTGCAATATTGAATATTTTATATACTTCGCCTAATTGTAAATCAGTCAATCTAGTCAAATCTTTCATTCAGAACCACCTTTTTCCGTTTTTAAGTTCTATTCCTTATATGGTATTTTCATCACTATTTGCGTAAAATATTTCAAGGACTATGTTGCCATAGTCCTTGAATGTAGTGTCACCGCAGCGACGCTAACGCTTTTTGAATGTCCACTTGTTGGCAGGACTCTCCTTTAATAGTATTCTACCAAATAAGAAATTTTTGTCAATGAATTTTCAGAAATTAAAATCTTGACGCATGAAAAATTTTTATGATATGATAGGTAAGTACAAAAAAATGTACCAAAATTATACTATTAAACACAGAAAAATGATGACACATGTTGTGCGAAGCACGTAAATCTGATTACAGAGCATTTTACAGATTTGGAGTGCACAGAGCAGAACATGTGTCTTTTTTCGTGTAAATGAGGAGGAAAAAAGAATGCCAAGAAATCAATTTCAAAGGATGGTATTTGCGTTTATTACAGTAGTAATTACCGTACATGCCTATGTGTTTTACAGTCTTTATGTTGTCAATGGGGGCACACTCATGGCTGTAAATGAGACTACGAGTGTGATTGCAGCAATCAACAAGCAGGGTGGAGTGTATATGCTTAATACATATATTCCAATCTGGGGGTGCATCCTTATCGAGTTTTGTCTTGCCTATGTACTTGAAAATCTCGTAGGAAGCCCTGCGTCATTTAAATTGGCATGTCGTGTGTTTAACCCGGCAAAAAACCATCCAATGCTGTTTGAGACAGCGATTATCTGTGCAACGGTCGGAATTATGTGCCCGGCAATGAGCTTTATTGCAGCATTTTTGTATTATCCATATTATGCGGGATTCAACATTTTAACATTGCTTGCAAACTTCTTAAAGCTGGTATGCTTTAATTTCCCGTTTGCTTATTTTACGCAGTTATTCTTTATCCAGCCACTTGTACGTGTAATATTCAGGGCTTTGTTCCGTAAGGATATTGAGGCAAGAGGCAAGGAAGGGGAGCAGTTTAACCCTGAAAATGAGCAGGAGGCAATTGCGAATATCTTCCAGCGGATGGATGAGATTAAGGAGGAGCTGGCTCATGAGCGCCGCAGAAGAAAAGCACTGGAAAATGCTGTGCAGGATGGCATGCAGCCAATGAAATAAGGGATCATAGACAGCACATCAGAAATGATGTGCTTTTCTACTGAAGTAAAACAGATAGGGATTTACTTTTTTGCTGTTCGATGAGCAACAATTATTTTTGATGTTGTAATCAGAGAAAAATATGTTGAGGTATTTGGCGGCTGATTATATAATGTAAATAGATTTTACATAATGGAGATTATTATGAACTTGACAAATTTTTTAAAACAGACAGATGCCGTCACAGCACAATATTCTACAGAACAGCTTATCACATTTATTCATGATATCGGGCGGGTTTTACCGGAAAGCTTCAGGGAAGATTTTTTGAAGAGACTAAAAGCAGTAGGGGAAGAAATAGAAAATTCATCAAATAAAGATGAAATGAAAGCTCTTGGGTTTGACGAAACATACAAGCTTGTCAGAAATAATTTAAAGATAATAGATTCACAGGAAGTCACGATTAGCGGCATATTGAATGAAGAATATGATGATTGGTATGGTGACAGCAGCGAAGAATTTTATTATGAGGACGAAAGTGGCATTTCAGATATGCTTGCCCAAGCCTGTGATTTTGTTCATATCTGTATGGACATGGAAAGATATAAAGAAGGCTTTGAAATTGGAAGTCAGATGCTTGCAATGGAGATTTTATGTCTTAATGAATATGGCGACGAAGAATTCTCCCTTGTAGATATGGTGTATCATGAGCTTTTGCATTGTGATTTGACACAGGTTATCCTTGATACAGCGTATTGTGCATATCATGCTGTACCGTTAAAAAAGCGGCCTGAGGCATTGTATGGGGTTATAGTAAATACCGGTAAGGACGAAGCTACGTTAGAAGCAATTATGCAGCATGGAGATGAAGAGTTATCTGATTTTCAAGACTTTCTGACACTTTGGATTACATATCTTGGCAATAAGACAGGGCATGATGCTGACCGTCTTATTTTTGAAGCTGTTGATTTGTTAAATGATGTCTCTTCGGCAGTCAAATACGCAAAGGAATATGTCGCTGTTCATCCGGGATTATATTTGAACATATTGGAAAATGAGAAATGTGCAGATGTAAATGATATGGTATCAGTGGGAATGGAAGCAATGAATATTATTCCTAGGAAATATATTATGCGGAGCAGAGCAGCTTTAAAAACAGCAGAGTATATTATTGAAGCAAATGAAAAAATGTTTTTACTGGAAAAATGCTATTTTGCCGCATATGAATCTGATACATCCGCATTAAATTATATTCGTGTGTTGTTAAATGGATATGGAACTGAAAAGAAAAGAGAAGAACTTCAAAAAGTATTTATGACATTAACTGCGCATAAAAGCGATAGTTCCTATGGTATGTTTGAAAGGGGATATTCACACTCTGAAAGGGAAGAAAATAAACCGGACAGCAATATGATTTTACTGCTCAGATTTTTGGATGGACAGTTTGCAGACGTGTTAACGCAAGGCTTGAATAAGTCACAAGCATTAGGATGGTCAGGAACTTTTATGAAACAGGGAATAGCATTGTATTTGCTGTATCTTTATGAAGGTCAGTGGATTGGAAAAGGAATAACTGCAATGTCTGGCATAGTAAAAGATGCAATGGGTTTTTCAGCAGAAAAATATCAAAAGGGTACATATAGGCTTAACGGCACAAATGAAAACGACTTGTTTTGCGAATTGTTTTTAAAATGGAAATCTATGGTGCAAATGGAACCTGATATCAGAATTAGTGCAATAAAGAGAATTACAGTTTTGCTTGAAAAACGAACAGAGGGAATTATGAGTGCAAACCGCAGGAACTATTATGGGGAATGTGCAGCGTATATTGCTGCTTTGGGTGAGGTGCAGGAGTCTCTTGGGGATAGAGGTGCAAAACAAAGACTTATGACATCATATAAAGATAAATATTCCAGAAGAAGTGCTTTTAGGGCAGAGATGAGAAATTATGGCTGGATAGATGTTAGGTGAAAATGAAAAAAATAATTTCAGAGAAAATAAGGAATTTGATGTAATAGAGAAAAGTGACAGGAGAGAACAGAGGTTATGGGGAAAGTTGTGAAAAAATGGCTTATCTTTTAACGTTAAAAACTGATATACCGATAATCATTTGCAATAGGGAGACTATGATTTCTGTATAAATCAGACTGACTTTGTAAAGCTTTAATTATATTTCCTCATAAATTTCCTCATTATAACAAATAATAGCTATAGTATACTTGTGATAAAAAACATTTTTTGCGGATAAAATGTTTTTGCACAGGAACGAAAGGAGTGGTTATTATTTATGAAAGATAAGATTTTTGGCGTGTTGCAGCGAGTGGGCAGATCTTTTATGCTGCCAATTGCAATTTTGCCGGTTGCCGGTTTACTGTTAGGTTTAGGTGGTTCCTTTACCAACGAAACCATGTTAGAAACCTATGGATTAGTGAATGTTATGGGACCGGGTACGGTAATCAATGCCGTTTTGCAGGTAATGAATGCGGCAGGTAATATTGTGTTTACCAATCTGCCGATTATATTTGCCATGGGTGTAGCGATTGGTATGGCAAAAAAAGAAAAAGAGGTTGCAGCATTGGCGGCGGCCATTGCATTTTTTATTATGCATGCGTCCATAAATGCCATGATTATGATAAACGGTGGTGTAGAAACGCTGTTAGAGGGTGCAGCAACGGATGTCTGTGGTATCATTTCCCTGCAAATGGGAGTGTTCGGTGGTATTATTGTTGGACTTGGAGTTGCGGCGCTGCACAACCGGTTTTATAAGATTGAATTGCCACAAGTGCTTTCTTTCTTTGGTGGTACAAGATTTGTGCCGATTATTTCAGGACTGGTTTATGTGATGGTGGGTATCTTGATGTACTTTATCTGGCCCTCCATTCAGGCAGGTATTTATGCAGTAGGTGATTTGGTGTTAAAATCCGGTTATGCTGGAACCTGGGTATACGGGTTTATGGAGCGTTTACTGATTCCGTTTGGCCTGCACCATGTATTTTATCTTCCGTTCTGGCAGACTGGTTTGGGCGGCACTATGGAGGTTGCAGGACAGATGATTGAGGGTGCACAAAACATTTTCTTTGCCCAGCTTTCTGACCCTTCTGTTGAACATTTTGCGGTTTCTGCAACAAGGTTTATGTCCGGCAAGTTTCCGCTGATGATTTTTGGCCTTCCGGGAGCTGCCCTTGCCATGTACCGTGTGGCAAAGCCGGAAAAGAAAAAAGAGGTGCAGGGTCTTTTGGCTTCGGCAGCGCTTACTTCCATGCTGACTGGTATAACAGAGCCACTTGAGTTTACATTTTTATTTGTAGCACCGTTGTTATATGGAATTCACTGTGTATTTGCAGGTGCAGCATACATGCTAATGCACATTTTTAATGTCGGTGTAGGCATGACCTTCTCCGGTGGGTTTATAGATCTGTTCCTGTTTGGTATTTTACAGGGAAATGCAAAGACAAGCTGGTTGTGGATTGTCGTTGTGGGTATCGGATATTTTATAGTGTATTATTTCCTGTTCTCATTTTTAATAAGGAGGCTTGATTTAAAAACTCCGGGGCGGGATGATTCGTCAGAGGTTAAGCTTTATACAAGAGCAGATGTCAATGCGAGAAAAGGGAGTGGAAATGCAGATATTAGTGCAGATGATGAGGTATCGGCTAAAATATTGATCGGTCTTGGCGGCAAGAAAAATATTTCCGATGTGGACTGCTGTGCCACAAGACTGCGATGTACTGTTTACAAGCCGGAACTTGTAAATGATGGAATATTAAAATCAACTGGGGCCAGTGGTGTGGTTCGCAAGGGAAATGGAGTTCAGGTTATTTATGGTCCTAAGGTTACTGTAATCAAGTCCAACCTTGAGGATTATCTAGAAAAGGCACCAGATGAGGAAATTGTTACAGAGAATACACACAGTCAGGGAGAAAACACAGATAATCACAAGAAACAGGCAGAAAACCGGGGAAAAAATGAAAAAGACACCAGTGCATCTGAAGGTAAGTTAGTAAGGAGTATTATTATCTCAAGCCCTATTACAGGAACGGCTGCCGATTTATCTACAGCGCCGGATGAAGGCTTTGCCGGCGGGATGATGGGCGATGGTGCCGTGGTAACGCCAACAGACCCGGTGATTGTAGCACCGGAGGATGGAGAGATAAGCTTTGTTTTTGATACAAAGCATGCCATGGGCCTTCTTACTGACAACGATATTGCCATTCTTCTGCATGTTGGTATTGATACTGTAAAACTGGAAGGAAAAGGTTTTGAAGTATTTGTGGAGAATGGACAGAGTGTGAAAAAGGGCGATAAGCTGATGTCTATAGATATGGACTATTTGAGCAAAAATGCTCCGTCCCTCTGTTCCCCGGTCCTCTGTACAGAGCTTGAAGACAATCAGAAGATTCGGTTGCTTAAAGAAGGACAGATAAAAGCAGGTGAACCGCTGTTTGCAGTGGATGTATATGAGTGATTGGAAGGTAAGAAGACAGCAAAGGCAACAAAGGCAGCATACTGTATTACAGTAGCTGCCCGACACCTGCCCTGAAAAGCTTTTTCGTCGTTAGAGTTTTGATGAATAGTATTCTTTAACAGCGTTAAAGGATTTATCGCTGATAACATGCTCTATACGGCAGGCATCATCTTCGGCGGTTTTTTCATCCACACCGAGCGATATTAGTATCTTTGTTAAAATTGTATGACGTTCATATATTTTTTGGGCAAGGGATGTTCCTTCTTCTGTTAATGTGATATATCCGTTTTTATCTACAACAATATAACCATTTTCCTTGAGAATGCCGACACCGCGGCTTACGCTGGGTTTGCTGTAATTCATAAATTCAGCTATATCAATTGAGCGGACAGAGGATTTGGATTTACATAAAACATATATGGATTCGAGATACATCTCACCTGATTCTTTTAAAGGCATAATTTGAACCAAGCCTCAAGCGAAAATGCTTTCATTTTCATTTGAGGCGCAAACACAAAGGGTGAAAGATGTGTGTTTGCATTTTATCCTTCCTTCTTTTTTTCTTTCACCCTTGGAACTCCTTCCTTCGTCTTGCAGAGCAGAAAATCTTCGGCGGCAAACATTAAAGTATTTAATGTGAGTTATTGACTATATAGTAA
>JAIDHZ010000143.1 GCA_029052995.1 Lachnospiraceae bacterium
GTATACGGGTGCAATGTTGCTGATTTTGCTGCAACAGAAACAATGATGAAGGATATTGTAAAAGAATATGGTTCCTTAGATATTTTGGTTAATAATGCAGGCATTACAAAAGACGGATTATTAATGAAGATGTCCGAGGAGGATTATGATGCAGTGCTTGACATTAATTTAAAGGGCACTTTCAATTGTATTAAGCATATTTCCAGACAAATGTTAAAACAAAAAAGTGGAAGAATTATCAATCTTTCAAGCGTGGTTGGACAGTATGGCAATGCAGGACAGGTGAATTATTCTGCATCTAAAGCAGGTATTATAGGGATTACCAAATCTGTTGCTAAAGAACTGGGGTCAAGAGGTATTACTGTGAACGCCGTTGCACCAGGCTTTATTGTGACGGAGATGACAGACGCAATGCCTGAGGATGCAAAAAAACAGGTGGAAGACCGGATTGCAATGAAGCGTTTGGGTAAAACGTCAGATATTGCAGAGCTGATTGCATTTTTAGCTTCAGACAGAGCTGCGTACATAACAGGGCAGGTTATTTCCGTAGACGGTGGTATGAGCATCTAAACACTAGTACAAACTGTAAGTAAACGGTTTTTGCCGGAATTTTGGAATTATTATCAGTGTAAAAAGGAGAAAAGTATGAGACGTGTTGTAGTAACAGGCATGGGAGCAATTACTCCGATTGGTCTTAATGTTGATGATTTTTGGAGAGGCATCAGGGAGAGCAAGGTTGGTATTGGACCGATTACAAGATATGATACAACGGATTTTAAGGTTAAAATAGCAGCAGAAGTAAAAGGGTTTAATGCAAAGGATTATATTGAACCAAAGGCTGCAAAGCGCATGGAGCTGTTTGCGCAATATGCAGTTGCGGCAGCGAAAGAAGCGATAGAACAGGCAGGGCTTGATATGGAAAAAGAAGACCCTTTCCGTATTGGAACTGCAGTTGGCTCCGGAATAGGAAGTCTTCAGGCAATTGAAAGAAACGAAAAGAGGCTGCTTGAGAAAGGACCGGGACGTATGGAGCCGTTACTGGTGCCGCTGATGATTTCTAATATGGCATGTGGTAATGTATCCATTTATTTTGGTTTGAAGGGTAAATCAATTAACGTGGTTACTGCGTGCACAACCGGAACCCATAATATTGGTGAGGCATTCCGTACCATTCAGTATGGTGATGCCGATGTTATGGTTGCAGGCGGGGCAGAAGCCTGTGTGACTCCGCTTGGAGTAGGAGGGTTTACTTCCCTTACAGCGCTTAATACAACGGAAGATGTAACAAGGGCATCTATTCCATTTGACAAGGACAGGGCAGGCTTTGTACTTGGCGAGGGTGCCGGTGTTGTCGTATTAGAGGAGTTAGAACATGCAAAAGCAAGAGGTGCCCGAATTATAGCTGAACTTGTTGGTTATGGCTCAACCTCTGATGCATATCATATAACTTCTCCTGCCGAGGATGGCATGGGTGCGGCAACGGCCATGATTAATGCACTCAAAGATGCAGATATAAAGCCTTCGCAAGTAGATTATATCAATGCACATGGAACATCAACACATCACAATGATCTGTTTGAAACAAGAGCAATTAAGGCTGCATTTGGAGATGCCCAAAATGATCTTTTAATAAGTTCTACAAAATCAATGGTAGGTCATCTTTTGGGTGCTGCCGGCGGAATTGAGTTTATTACCTGTGTCAAGTCAATTGAAGAAGGTTACATTCATGAAAATGTTGGCCTTCGTGAAGTTGAGGAGGGTGATGAGTTTACCTTAAATTACGTAAAGGATCATGGTATATCACAGGAGGTTAATGTTTGTATGACCAATTCATTAGGATTTGGTGGACACAACGCAACACTTGTTTTAAAGAAATACGAAGCGTAGGAGAATAGGGATTAATATGGAATTAGATATCAAACAGATTATGGAAATTATTCCGCACCGTCAGCCATTTTTGCTGATTGACCGTGTGACAGAGATGGAGCCGGGAAAATGGATAAAAGGATATAAGAATCTTTCTTACAATGAACCTTTTTTTGCCGGGCATTTTCCGGCTGAACCGGTTATGCCGGGCGTATTGCAGTTAGAGGCATTGGCACAGCTTGGTGCAGTAGCGGTTTTAAGCCAGGAGGAAAACAAAGGCAAAACAGCATATTTTGCAGGTGTTAATAATGCGAAATTTAAGCAAAAAGTGATTCCCGGGGATCGCCTTGATTTAGAGTGTGAAATTATAAAAATAAAGGGCCCCTTGGGTGTTGGGGCGGTTACGGCCTCTGTAAATGGCAAAGTTGCCTGCAAGGCTGAGATTTCATTTATGATAGGATAGTATAGGTGATTTCCATGAGATTTATTGTCAGGAACAAACGTTTGATTACAATACTTATTATAGTAGTTCTTTTTGGACTTCTTATATATTTAGCAATAAAGACAAATAAGATACAGGCATCAAAGGTGGAACCGGATACATATGATGGCTACATTATGGGAACTGTATTGAAAAAGACAATATATTCTGACAGCAGTCAAACAAGTGAAAAAGCCAATGAAGCAATTGATGAAACCCTTGATAAGCTGGAAAAAAGGATATCTGTAAAAATGTCCCAGTCTGTGCTTCGGGAATGCAATGATAATTATGTCGTAGATGGTCTATATTTACTTCCTGAGGATATTTTAGGTTATTATAATCAGGAAATGGAGATTTATAAAGAGACCGAAGGCGCATTTTCGCCCTGCATCAGACCCCTTGCTGATTTGTGGGGAATCGAGGATGGTGATGGCAGAATTCCTGATGAGGAGTCAATAGAAAGTGCTTTGAAATTGATAGATCCTTTTAATATTGAGGTTTCAGAAAAAGGCATGACGTTTCACCAGAAGAATATGAAAATTGATATGGGTGCGGTTGGTAAAGGAATTGCCTGTGACCAGGTTATGGATGAATTGAAAAATTCCGATGTGCAGGGTGCAGTTATCTCGGTAGGTGGCAGCATAGCCGTATATGGCGTAAAGGCTATAGGGCAGGACTGGTATATAGGAATTCAAAATCCAAGGGCTCCGCATGGGGAATTTTTTGGAGCGATTCAGACAAAAGGTAATATTATAGTCTCAACATCAGGTGACTATGAGAAATATTTTGAACAGGATGGGAAGAGGTATCATCATATTTTTGATCCCCGGACAGGATATCCTGTGGATAATGGTTTGATATCAGTGACGATTGTAAGCGATAGTGGCTTTTTGTCGGATGCGCTTTCTACGGCTTGTTTTGTCTTAGGGTTGGAAGATGGCATGGCTTATGCCCAAAAAAAGGGAGTTGATGCAATTTTTGTCACGGAGGATAAGAAAGTGTATATAAC
>JAIDHZ010000144.1 GCA_029052995.1 Lachnospiraceae bacterium
CCGGAAATTAAGGCACAGGAATCCAGGAAAGCCGAGCAGGAAATGAAGGCACAGGAAGCAGGGAAGGTCGGGCAGGAAAAGAAAGCCCGGGAAATGAAAAGGACACAGCAGAAGCGGGAAGAGCAGCAATTTAATATTGAAGATACAGTCTATGTAGACAACAATGCAGGGAATCCCATGCCGGATAAGGATAGGATTTCCATTGGAGATGTCATTGGAGGTTTTTTTGAGTTCATATGGACGATTGTAAAGCTGACGGTTGTAGTTTGCATTGTTGTGGGAGTGGTTGGTTTTCTTTTGACAAGAAACCTTATGATTCGCGGCAGAACCGGGGAGAGGGTGTCCGTATCAGGAATGAAGACGGCAGGCAATGTTGTTTCTAATAAGGAAAGTGAAGATCAAAGAGTTAAGGAATGGCTTAATGAAGTTAAACGGGAAAAGGTTACGTTGACTGCAGATGATCACAGTATCCTTGTGGCGAGAAAAATTGTGGTGAACAAAGACAGCGATAAATGGGCGGTGATTTTGCATGGATTTAATGGCAGCATGGAAGATATTTATGATGTTGCAATGCACTATACAAAGGAAGGGTTTAACGTTTTAATGCCGGACTTACGGGCAAACGGAGAAAGTGAAGGTGCATTCCATGGAATGGGCTGGACGGATCGTATGGACGTGATTAACTGGATAGATTTAATTTTACAGGATAACCCGTCTGCACAAATTTCAATTCATGGTATTGATATTGGTGCTGATGCTGCTTTAATGTTATCAGGAGAGCCGGTTAAAAGTTCGATTAAGGCAATTGTTGCGGAAGGAGCTTATACATCTGCATGGGACGTAGTAAAAAAGGAATATGAGGCAAGATATGACTGGCCGGTATTTCCAATTGTCAATATGATGAATCCGGTGACTAAGATATGGGGAGGATATTCCTTAAAGGAGGCAGATGCAGTAAAGCAGGTGAAGAATGCTAATGTGCCTATTTTGTTAATACATGGAAAAAATGATACTTATGCTACATCTGATATGACAAAGCAGTTAGAAAAGGAAATTGCATCTTCCCATGAGTTGTTGGAAATTAGCACAGGAACCCATGAGGATTGCAGGTATGCAGAGCCGGATACTTATTATAACAAAACATTTGAATTTGTAGGAACATATGTAAAATAGAGCAGTATAAGCAATTTCACTAGTGGATAGGACAGATGATGGAACAGAAAAAATACTATGATTTATCAGAAGAATTACAGAAGAGAATATTAGAGGACAGGAAGAATGGGGTTCAAAACCCATATAAAACAAAGGATGAAGATGCTATACGTCGCAGGCAGAACTGGGACCGTAATAAGCTGCTTCGCCCTGCGTATGTAAGGGACTGCGAAAAAATTATGCATACACCATTTTATAACCGCTATGCAGATAAGACACAGGTATTTTCTTTTTATAAAAATGATGATATTACAAGGCGTGCATTACATGTTCAGCTTGTCTCGAGAATTTCAAGGAATATTGGAAACCTTCTTGGATTAAATGTGGATTTGATAGAGGCCATTGCACTGGGGCATGACATTGGACATACACCCTTTGGACATGCAGGAGAACGTTATCTTTCAGAATGTCTTCAGGAGCATACAGGCAGATATTTTAATCATAATGTACATAGTGTGCATGTATTGGATGGAATTTTGAAACGTAATATCAGTTTACAGACTTTAGATGGTATTCTTTGCCATAATGGTGAATTTGCCATGCAGGAGTACCGGCCGGTGCCGATACAGGGATTTTCAGAGTTTGATAAAAAATATGAGCAATGTTATGTTGATGAAGATAATGTTGGAACCCTGGTTCCATATACATTAGAGGCATGTGTAGTGCGTATTTGTGATATGATTGCTTATCTGGGGAAAGACCGCCAGGATGCACAAAAGGCAAAGCTTATTCAGGATGACAGCATTTTTTCTGAGCAGGCATTTGGAAAGAGTAATCCAGAGATTATTAATAATCTGATCGTAAATATTGTGGAAAATAGCTATGGAAAGGATTGTATTGAAATGGATCCTGTGTATTTTCAAGCTATAAAGGAAACTAAAAAGGAAAATTATAAAAAGATATATTTTAACGAGGCATTGGAAGAAAATTATAACAGTCAGATTCAGCCTATGATTCATTTGATATATGAGAAAATGCTAAAAGATTTAAGAGAAGAGAATACATCCTCCGTAATCTATACGCACCATATTAATTATATAGCAGAAAATGCGAAAGCATATGGTGAAAATGACTATTTAGAAAAGACTGAGAAAAATCAGATTGTAGTGGATTATATTGCGAGTATGACAGACGATTATTTTGTGGATTTATTTGCATATCTGTTTCCTGACAGCAAATACCACGTTGAGTATATCCCCTATTTTGATGAATGAACCACGTTTATATAAGCAAAATGGTTGATAAAGTATATGTGTTAAGGAACTGTTAAGAAATAATTTTTGAGTAGTGCTCTCGAAGAAAAAAACAAGCAATATTAAAAGTTATTTATTAACAGTTCCTAAAGATATAGAAGAGGTGGAAAATGAATAAAAAAGAAATTAATGAGATAAAAAAGCAATTTACACCGGAACGCTGCACAATTACAAGAATCTGTGGGTGTTATGTAGATGGAGATAAAAATAAAAAGACAGAGCTGGCACAGACATTTCTGACATTGACGGAAGAGGAAAATTTTAAGTATTTTTCTATCTTTAAAGGTACGCTTTCAGGGACAATCGGAAGGAATCTGTACAATATGGAATTTCCGAATGAGCAGGAAGCAGAGGGGGGGACACAGGAGTTTTTGATGCGCTTAAAGAACTCCAAGCTTGAGAACGATGAAATTGTGGAGGAATTTTATGATAAGGTAATCAGTACATATAATTATGGGGAGAATTATTATATTATTCTGGTATATGGTGTCTATGATGTGCCGGGACAGACCAGTGACGGCATTGAAAATGAGGATGCTTCGGATTATGTGTATGATTACGTGCTTTGCAGTATTTGTCCGGTTAAACTTACGGAAGCAGGGCTTTGTTATAATGAGAAAACTAATAATATTGAGAGCCGAATCCGGGACTGGCTGGTTGCGGCACCGGTGCACGGATTTTTGTTTCCGGCATTTAATGATAGAAGTACAGATGTTCATGGTCTGCTTTATTATACTAAGAATTCCGAACTGATGCAGGAGGACTTTATTGACCAGACATTGGGATGTGCTGCACCCCTGTCTTACAAGGCACAGCAGGAAACATTTCAGGATATTATTGAAAATTCCCTAGGAGAGCAGTGTGATTTTAAAACGGTAAAGACCATACACGAGAATTTGAATGAATATGTGGAGGCGAGAAAGGATGCGCCGGAACCGCCGGAGCTTGACAAGATGGAAATGAGGAAGCTTTTGGAGGATAGCGGTGTAAAGACAGAGACAATTGCCACATTTGATGAAGCATTTGATACGATTGTGAGTAATGAGGATAAGCCCAAATTTACGGCATCCACAGTTGCGAGCACGAAAAGCTTTGATATTAAGATGCCTGATGTGGTAATAAAGGTAAAACCGGAGCGGACGGATTTGGTGGAAACAAAAATGATTGACGGCAGGCAGTATATTGTGATTGAAGTAAATGACAGCGTGGAAGTAAATGGAATTAATATTAGAAATGTAAATATGGATACCGGAGAGATTATGGAAGAGTAAGTTAATATCCGCCTAAGGTGATTTAAGGAAAAGAGGTAATATTTTATGTATAAACAGGTTTCAAAGCTGATTGTGTATCGTGAGTTGGGGGAAGATAGTATTTTAAAGCGTCTGTCTGAAATTTTTGAAGATTTTGACTGGTATAAGGAAAATGTGGTGGGAACTGCAAAGGATTTGAGTGCGGATAAGCTTGCAGAATTAAAGGATAGAAAGCATATCAGTAAGGAAAGCCTGATTACCCGTGTTTATACAGAGATTAAACGTCTGTTAGATTTGGCAACAGACTATGGATTTAATGATAATCTTTGGCACAATTATCTTACATTTATCCTTATAACTAATGAAAATTCCTTTTCTTTAACCAGCGAAAAGGTAGGGGCAAATGACGGAAGTGTTAATCACTTTGCTATAAATGATTTTGAAATTTTCAAAGAATTATTTGATTATAATTTCTATGAGATTGAAAAAGAGCTTTCTATCGATTGATTTACAACTATTTCTAATTACAAGGCGATTGTTAAGAAGGAGCGTATGTATAACCGTAATGTATCTGAAAAAGTACAAGAATTGTCAAAAAGATTAGAAAAATGTGAAGACGGAAAAGGTTTTTTTGATGTTGTTACAGGCTTTTATGCAGATTATGGTGTTGGAATGTTTGGTCTTAATAAGGCTTTCCGGATTATAAACAAGGGAGATGTTGAAATTTTTCCGATTAATAACGCAGACGATTCCAGATTGAATGATTTGGTTGGCTATGAACTGCAAAAGGAGAAGCTGATTGATAATACGGAGGCTTTTGTGTCGGGTAAACCTGCTAATAATGTGTTGCTGTTTGGTGATTCGGGAACCGGTAAATCTACCTGCATTAAGGCGATTATTAATGAGTATTATGATCAGGGACTTCGCATGATTGAGATTTATAAGCATCAGTTCCAGGATTTGTCTACAGTGATTTCAATGATAAAGAACCGGAACTATCGCTTTATAATTTATATGGATGATTTATCTTTTGAGGAATTTGAGATTGAATATAAATTTTTAAAAGCGGTGATTGAAGGCGGTGTGGAAACTAAACCGGATAATGTGCTGATTTATGCCACATCTAACCGCAGGCATTTAATCAAGGAAACATGGAATGACCGGAATGATATGGAAAATGCGAATGGTATGCACCGTTCGGACACCATGCAGGAGAAGCTTTCACTGGTGAACCGCTTTGGTGTGACGATTAGTTTTTCAAAACCGAGTCAGAAGGAATATTTTAACATTGTATCGGAGCTGGCAAAGAGAGAGCCTTCAATTACACTTTCGGAGGAGGAATTGTGTGCGGAGGCAAATAAATGGGAGCTGTCACACGGTGGAATTTCCGGGCGGACAGCACAGCAGTTTATTAATTATCTTGCAGGCAGAGCTTAAATGTTTGGAAGCAATATGTGCAATTACCGGTTATAAGAGGTGGCTATGAAAATTATTTTGGCGGCATTGAATGCCAAGTATGTGCATTCAAATCTGGCGGTGTACAATTTGGAAGCATATGCAGAGAAACAATTTTATAGTGAATATGGACTGTATCCGGAAATTATAATAAAGGAATATACAATTAATCACAATTTGGATTTGATTTTACAGTCATTATATCAGGAGAAAGCAGATGTGGTGGCATTTTCCTGCTATATCTGGAACATTTATGAGATTAAGACCATTGCCAGGGAGTTAAAAAAGGTAGAGTCTTACATTCGCATCTGGCTTGGCGGGCCGGAGGTAAGTTATGAAAGTGAGCAGTTTCTTGTGGAAAATGATGTTGTGGAGGGCATCATGCAGGGAGAGGGAGAGGTCACTTTCTATGAGCTGGCTAAGGTGTGGCATAATATATACGGAGAAATGCAGACAGATATTACTGCGGATGTAGAAAATCATATAGCAGGGATGACGCAGCAGGAACAGGCAGAATATGCTGATAATTTGTATAAGGGCATCAAGGGTATCGTATATCGTGACCGGAACGGGGTTATTCATACAAACACGATGAGGCCGTTTATGCCTTTGGATGAAATTCCATTTATCTATGAAGATTTATCCCTTTTTAAGAATAAAATACTTTATTATGAGACAAGCAGGGGGTGTCCGTTTTCCTGTAGTTACTGTTTGTCTTCTATTGACAAATCCGTAAGATTTCGCAGTCTTTCGCTGGTGAAGGAAGAACTACAGTTTTTCTTAGATCACAATGTGCCTCAGGTTAAATTTATTGACCGGACATTTAACTGTAATAGGGAACATGCTTTGGCTATATGGCATTATATAACAGAGCATGATAACGGCGTAACTAATTTTCATTTTGAAGTGTCGGCGGATTTGATTTCTGAGGAAGAGCTTAATTTGTTTGCGAAAATGCGTCCTGGATTAATCCAGCTAGAGATTGGATTACAGTCTGCTAATCAGCCCACTATTAAAGAAATCAGGAGAAAAATGAATGTTGACAGGTTAAAACAGGTAATGTTAAAAATTCATGGTTTTGGAAATATACATCAGCATCTTGACCTGATAGCAGGTCTTCCATATGAGGATTTTGACACATTTAAAGAATCATTTAATACAGCCTATGAGATGATGCCAAACCAGCTGCAGCTTGGATTTCTAAAGGTTTTGAAGGGTTCTTATATGAGTGTGCAGCGAGATATCTATGAATTAAAATATCAGTCACATCAGCCTTATGAGGTGCTTTCAACAAAATGGATATCCTATGATAATATACTTGATTTGAAAAAAGTGGAAGAAATGGTAGAGGTGTATTATAACAGCGACCAGTTTGAGCATATATTACCTTATATAATTTCTTTCTTTGATACACCATTCTCATTTTATGAGGCATTGGGTGAGTACTATGCAAAACATCAATTGTATGGTATAGGATTTAAACGGGAAGCAAGATATATGGCACTGTTAGGATTTTGTGACGAATGGTTTGGAAGAACCCCCAAAAATACCGGAGGAGATTTTAAATTATCAACAGGAGTATTATATAGCCTGTTATGCTTTGATTACTATTTGAGGGAAAATGCAAAAAGCCGTCCTGTCTGGTCAAAGGAAGAACCAATTGAAAAAAATGTTTATCAGACTTTTTTTAAGCAGTGTGGTACAGAGGAGGTTAATTTGGATTATGCAGGATATGATTCAAAGGCAGCTGCACGTATGATGCATATTGAACCGGTTTGTGGAGAGGCCATACCATGGATTTTAGAGGACGTGGAATTGGGAGAAGGAATCTGCTACAGGGATTTGATAAATCAGAAGGTCTGTTACTGTCTGTTTGACTACCAAAACCGGAATCTTTTGTCTAAAGGGGCATATGTTACGTTACTGAGTGGTTTGTAAGCTGCTATAATAATTTACTGTACAACTGCAATAATCCTAGGCGTAAGGAGACGGGTGATGGTTAATTGTATGTATACATAGAGGGTATTTTCGAGTGTTTACAATATAATAATATTTGCACAGTGCAAATCTGTCGCAAGATCATATACCTTTCCTGAACTCAATTCAACTACTTTTGGCCGTAAGATACAGTCGGAATTATTTTCAACTACCTTAGCACTTTTGCCATTGCTAAGTTTAATGGTACTTCCTACAGGATAAAGAATAACACTTCCTAAAAAGCTTTTCATAATATCAATGTCAAGCTCTGATGTCATGGACATGATCATCTCTACTGCATCACGCTGGGAGAAAGGTTCTTTATACGGGCGCTTCGTTACTAAAGCATCATAAATATCTGCTACTGCCAGTATCTTAGCATAAGAATTTATCTTGTTACGAGATAATCCTAACGGGTAGCCCTTTCCATTTATCTTTTCATGATGCTGTAATACTCCCAGCCGAATTTCTTCTTTGATGTCTGGTTTGTCCTTAAGTATCTGGTAACCAAATAACGTATGCTGTTTCATCAGGGCAAATTCATCTTCGTTTAATTTGCCAGGTTTGTTGAGTACATCATTCGGTATCTTTGATTTTCCTACATCATGAAGTAATCCCGTAATTCCAATCTCGTAAATATCATTGTCGGAAAGACCGTGCTTTCTGGCAATGACCATAGCCATAGTTGCAACATCAACACTGTGCTTAAATGTGTATTCATCGCTGACCTTCAACGTGCTTATATCCACTGCAATGGAATCATTTTCTAAAACCGCTTTCATCAGGTTATTTGCTATATTATTGGTTGTATCTGAAAAGCTTTCGGATTCAGTATTCTGATATAAGTACTGTATTCCCTCGGAAACCCTGTTTTTTACGCTTTCAGTCAATTTAACTTTGGCAGGATCCGCTACTTTTAATTTTTCGATCTTTTCCTGTATTTCTAGCGGGATAGCTTTCTCATCAGGCTCATCCTCGCCTTCGCTTGTATAAATGCCGCCCACACCACGCTGAAGCAAAGAATCAATCATAAAATCGTCTAAGTATGCTCCCCGGGCAATCAGAGTACGACCTTTTTTGTCAATAATAGCCTGATCTATGCGCATTCCCTTCTTTAAAGCTCTTGTTCTTACATACTTTCTCTTTCTCAAAGTTATCACCCGATTTTAAACACTATATGTCAATTATTGCTAACCATGACAGTTAATAAGTCTGTATAATTGAAATTGGTATATCATGTGCTTCGCACATTAAATAAAGCACACAAATTCACCATTGCAAGTGTGTACATTATATCATAACTCCGCAGTGCACCAGCTGTGCATAAGTTCTGCTTACAAAATCAAAGATTTTGAGCAT
>JAIDHZ010000145.1 GCA_029052995.1 Lachnospiraceae bacterium
ACGATTAGCTGCATATCCCTTCTCCTTTTCCCATATATAACTTCATCCATTAGCTGTTGCAGCGGAGTCAAATACCCTAAAAGGGCGGGGTATTTGACCCTCACGGCAGTCGCCAAATGTCCATGCGAGCATGTCCACTTGGCTCGTTGCTCGCGGAAATAAATTTCCCTGAAACTTTTTCCTGTACATTCATGCTCTTCGTTCTGCTTCAGAGCATGAACATCTGCTTCCTGTACAAAAACGAAAGGTATTGCGTACATATTCCTGAACTCTATACCGCTACGGGAATATCCTTAATCTGCTCTCCCGCCTGATAATTTTCTATGGTAATATCCTCTGTCGTAAACTGATAAAAATCTTTGATATCCGGGTTCAGCGAAAACTTCGGTGCCGGATAAGTCGGACGGGCAATCAGCTCTTTTACAATATCGATATGACGGTCATAAATGTGCGCATCCGCAATAACATGCACCAGTTCTCCGGCTTCCATGTCACACACCTGCGCTAACATATATACAAGTACCGCATACTGCACCACATTCCAGTTGTTCGCCGTCAGAATATCCTGGGAACGCTGGTTCAACACTGCATTCAGCGTTAATTTGTCATGCCCCGGTTTCTTTGTAACATTAAATGTCATGCTGTAGGCACAGGGATATAAGTTCATCTCATCCAAATCTGCATGGACATAGATATTTGTCATGATCCTCCTGCTATAGGGATTATTTTTCAAATCATAAATCACACGATCCACCTGGTCAAACATACCTTCTTTATACTTATGCTTGACTCCCATCTGATAGCCGTAGGCTTTGCCGATGGAACCATTTTCATCAGCCCACTCGTCCCACACATGGCTTTTCAAATCATGGATATTATTAGACTTCTTCTGCCATATCCAAAGCATCTCATCCACCGCCGATTTGACATAGGTTCTGCGAAGGGTGATGGCGGGAAATTCCTTTGACAAATCATAACGGTTTACCACACCAAACTGCTTGATTGTATATGCCAGCGTCCCGTCTTTCCAGCGGGGGCGGACCTTTTCTCCCTCCGTGCTATAGCCATTTTCTATAATATCCGTACACATGTCAATAAACAACTTATCTGCATAACTCATAAAATTATCCTGTCCTTATATATTATCATAAAAATCTGCCGTATATCCCACTGCCGCCAGCCACTTATGCAACCAAGTCTATGTTGTTGCCTTTCGCCGCCTCTGCCTCAAAAGCCTTACGATTCTGGTCGTAGGCATCTTCATTGTATGTACGCATCATCGTCTGTGTATTACCGCCTGCAATGTATGTCCGACCGCATTCAGGACATATGGCAGTTTTTAAAGAAACACTTGACGACAATAATTCTCTCCCCGGCTTACTGCCTTCGGCAACAGCATTGGCAACATGCTCCTGCTCATGGGAACGCACCTTTGTATAAGACTCCTCCCGAGAAATCTTTCCCGGCGTCTTAAAGGACACCATTTCATCAGAACCATCTTGGTATCTGCGATTCTTGCAGGTCTGACACTCTACCGGTGCGACCTTTCCAGAGCTAAACACCGTATTATCTGTATTAACAGGTGTTACATAGCTTACATTTGCTGTTGGTATAATATAACGATTGCTTGCTCCAATTCCACCAATCATCCATACCACCCCTCTCTGCAATATCAAAATCCCCTGTCTGCAGACTGTCTGTTGCAAACAATATCAGATAATATTGTAGCTTAAAATGAAAATTAATACAATAAGAATTTTGCGTTTTACCTACTCTGATGGTTGCTGGATTTGTCCATACCAGAGATAAGCAGGTAAAGCAGATTATCTTAAGCATCTACTTTTCAATATAATTACCTCTCTCCCGCAAGCATCACTACAACCTTATCATGCTTTACCGCCTTAAGAAATGGTCCCATAATATCCTCTGTTCTTATCTTCATGCTGGAAGTACATACACAGGGATGACACCCCAAATACTCCCCCTTTAAAATATCTTCATCCACCACAAGCTGTACCTTCTGCTCCGTATCGTTTATAAGCCCCATCACACTGACTGCACCGGGATGGATATCCAAATACTTTACCATATCCTCCTCACTTGCAAAGGACAGTCTTGCACAACCGAGCTGCGAAGTGATCTCTTTTGTCTTAAATGGCTTATCTCCCGGCATCATCAACAGATAAAACTGCGTTTTCTGTCGGTTACACAAAAACAAGTTTTTGCAGATAGTCGCATCCAATATCTTATCAATTTCATAGCACGCCTCCATGGTATCTGCTTTTTCATGATCTGTACGGTAATAGGAAATCCCCAGATTATCCAAAAAATCATATACCCTGATTTCCCTGTTTTCCCGTCCCTCGTTCATTTCCGGCCTTCCTATGTATAACTCCACTATGTTGTCCTCCATATTACTCCTGTTTACGTTTTACCACAAAATGATTCTTTAGGCAGGTAGCCTTTTTGCATACCATTCTTTATTGGCTATTTTATCTGCCTAATCTCTTTTAAATTTTATTCTTTTTTCTCAAATAGTCAAGAAATGCTTCCAATCCATTCATAATATCCCTGTAAGTCACATCAAAATTTCCTGTATACCACGGATCAGCCACATCCCTTTTTTCATCCGTAAAATCAAGCAGACGATAAATTTTATGCTCCATATCACTTCCACAAATTCTCTCTGTATTTCGGACATTCATGCTGTCCATGCAAATCAGATAATCATATTTTTTATAGTCTGCCTTTGTCACCTGCACCGCCCGTTTACCTGCACAGGAAATGCCCAATTCATCTAAGATTTTCCTTGTCCCATAATGCACCGGATTACCTTCCTTTCCCCAAATTTCTTCAGTGCTGGTTGCTGCAGATCCGATGTAGAATTGGTCGGAAAGTCCCTGTTTTGCTACGATGTCTTTTAACAAAAACTCAGCCATTGGAGAGCGGCAGATGTTGCCATGGCAGACGAATAATATTTTTATCATAGTTTTCAATCTCCTTAATATGCCGTGAAATGCCCTGTTTTGCAAGACATTCCGTCTTTATACAGTTTTCACTGTTTGTGTATCAACTGAGCAAATTATAGCATAATTTTGCAAGTTGTGATTACCTGTTAGTAGTAAAACTAAAGTCTTTACTACTAAGCCATTTTTAACTCCCCACGAATCACTTCAGAAGAATGTTTCGAAGATATTTCATACGAAATGGTATCAGGAACATTTGTAAAAATCAAAACAGATGGAAGCGCCATCTTAGTATTATGCTTCAAATATTCCAAATGAATAACCAAAATATCTTCCTCTTGCTTTTCAAATATCTCATAACAAAAAATCTGATTTATACTATCCTCATATTTTTGCTTACTCTCTTCATATTGTTCTTCAGCAGATGGCTGGTTAAATGGTGTATTTATCCTATAATTTATTCTTGGTGGCATTATTGGATATCCAATATATTCACTAACATTTTCTGTTTCTCTCATTTTAAATACCGCTTCCGTAAATTGCATTTCTATAAAATCATCTATTGTAAGAATTCCTGGTATTGGTAAGTTTTCCTTTTTAACGATGTTTCCTTTTCCTAAATGAAGTTTCACATCAATATCTTCATCAAAAGTTGTTCCGTCATTTGCTAACACCAATTCTACTATATTGTAACTATCTATCACTCCCAAAAATTCGCAATATTCATTCAATTCCTCTATTTTCCAATATATCTCTTCTATTTCAGAATAATGCTGTTTTTCTTCTTCCTTTCCATTTAATGTTGGTCCTCCACCACCCAACATTGGATTAATTAACGGCTTTGAAATGGTTAAATTTCCTACATTCCAAAATGTGTCATCAATGGGTACTCCCAAACGAGTAGCAAAAGATAAAATACTTTCTTTCCATTCATCTTTTATATCAGCATTTGAAGTTAATGATTTGAAAAAATCAATATCCTTTAATGCTAACTTAGCATTTTGTAACTCCAACACTTCATCTTTTTCGTCTTGACTATCTGATATTTTTCCTTCTTCGGAATTTATATCTTCAATGCGAGGTTGTAAAACAATGTGCTTGGCCTTTTCAATTTTTTCTACAATATCGTTTTCCATTTTTATAACAAATTTACCATTAAGATAATCCGAATGTAATATTGCTGCACAACCTTCTTCCGAATTATTGTAGTCTTGTATATTAAGTTTAGATTTTTTTGAAGTTACAGTTGAAGTTTCTTTTTCTCCCATAATTATAGGTAGAAAATGCATTGCGAGATGATTCGTAAACAATCTCCTTAAATCCTCAACATTGCTTACTGTAAAATAAGTACCATATGTGCCCTTTCCCTCATACTTACCTTTGAAATCTTGTACTTTCTTATATTGTTCAAGATCTACTGAATTCATATCTACAGGCTCTGTAACAAAATACATAAAAACTTGTTTTCCAGCAGAAATCATTTCTTCTATTTCTTCTTCCGTTCCTGAAGCATATTTATCTGTCGGTGTACCAAAGCGTGTCCAAAAGATAGCAATAGCAGCATCGCAATCTCTCACAAATTGCTTATTCAATATTTCCTGAGGCATATCTCCTGATTGCGCATAACTACTAGTTGACCAATGTTGTCCAACAATTTCTGCGCTATTTAATCTGCCAATAGTAATATTAAAACTTTCTATACACTCTTTAACTACATCAACATACTTGCTAACATCTCCTGGGCATGAAATCAATAAATCGTATGCTGTAACATTCTTTCTCGGCATATTTTTACCTCCAATACAACATTTTTCTAAAATATATTATATCAGTAGGTTCGTGTTTTTTCCACAAAAAAACGCTCTAGCCTAAGCCAGAGCGTCATAATTCCTTTATATCAGATTACCTTAAACATTTTCTGCCATACCGACTTTGCATCATTTTTCTTTTCTACCTCCGCCTGAGCCTTTTGAAACTCTTCCATCCGTCTCAGTTCTTTCTCTGTATCATCCAATCCGATATGAGTGTACACATTCATCGTGACCGAAATATCCGAATACCACATGAGATACTGTAAAGTTTTAGGATTCATCCCAGCTTTGGCTTGATTGCTGCAATAAGTGTGGCGGCAAACATGCGGAGTGATGTTCGGCATCTGCACCCCAGTAAATATCGTTGTACCTGCCGACCATGTGGTTGAACCGGTGCTGCCAGTGCATCGCCAACGGGTTCCCGTCATCATCGTAGAAAAGGAATCCCGTATAGCCGTCAATTACTTTTTCCGTCTTCGGCAGCTCCCTGTCTTCAATGATTGCCCTGAACATATCTGCCACATCCTCGGTTATCGGTATCTTCCTTGTTCCGGCATCGGTCTTCGTGGTTTCAATGATGTACCTCATATCGGAAGTTCTCTGTAGCTGATGGGCCTGGATGCAGCCTTAATCCAGCCCGGGCTTATCCGTTCCTTTAGTTTTTCCAGTAAAGAATGCCCGGATTTCAGGAACTTTTCATCAAAATCCAGGAAACGGTGCTCTGCCAGCCTGATCTGCCCTTCCATGTTTTTTTCATTCATCTTCGCCCACCATCTCCAATGCTTCATAGTCCCTTCACAGGGATAGTCCTCCGTTTCAGTATCTTCCTCGCTGACCACGCTGTCAGCCACATCCTCAATCAGTCCTGCATCATAATGCTTATAAGGACAGATACAGTCTGGCAGTTCATTATGGAGCCTCCTGCATTTATCATTGCTGCATTTCAGGCGCCGGATCAGGTACCATTCCTTCCCGCCTCCCGCAATTTTATGCACCCGGCGTCTGCTGTCCCTGTATTTAAGAGGACTCCCACAGCATGGGCAGATACCTTCTTCTTTACTGTTGATTAAAAATATCTTCGTCCTTCTTGTATTCCACTTTATATTTTGATATAATAACCATGTTTTTAATGATGGTTCCAGAACACTGTTCTCCTCTAAAGATAGGTGTTCTGGAACTTTTTCCTTTCTCTGTTTTCATGTCATTATATCGGTTAATTCTGTGACAGGCAACCAAGGTAATTATAGGTCAGGAAAAACGGTTAGCAACAATATTACCTTCCGGATACAAAACTCCTATGTAGTCGTACTCTTCACTTGTTTCCAAATTACTTTGCCTTATTCCAAAAATCATAAGGGGGTTTTTCTGCCTCCTTCAGCCATATTACACTTACAATTGGTAATAATTCATTTGCTTTCATCTTTTTCTCATCCTTTCTTTTTATTAGTAATATGATTTTTATAATACTGTCTGCTGGTTATGCAATATTTTTTCTCTTGATTATAGGAAGGCATAACCACTTCACGTTGACGAACTCCCTTTAAATCAAGAGGACCTACATGTACAAATAGTCCTTCTCTGCCAATAACACTGCCATACAAAGTAGGTATTTCCCGTTCATATTCATTACCATTTTTATCAATGATTTTTGCAGAACCTTCGCTTCCCTCCTGCGGGTAGCTGATACTATCCACCTTTACATACATTACAAAGAATTTATCTTTTTCCACGTATTGATAGAATGTTTTTGGCTCTTTTTCTTTCCGCATATAAATTATGGCATATACTAACGCACAGCCACAAATAATAAAAAGGAATGAAAGAATTATACCAAGAATACTTTTTTTTATATCAAAAAAGTCTCTATTTATTACCATAATCATAAAATTGATTCCACCTACTATAAAGCCAACTGCTAAAAACGGAAGTAAAATATACATTAAAAACAGTTCTGTTTTTCGTTCGCTTTCAGCCATCCGAAGCAGACTTCCCTTTACATATTCATACTCCTCTCCTGTAATTTTCCTCCATCCTTCTAATTGTTCTAATGTGGCCATTTATACCTCCTTAAAATCCAAAGCTCCATTTAGCGAAGGTCTTTCCAATTCCTTTTGTTACCTTTTCACCTAAATCCAGAATACCATCAGAAATGGTTTCTGTTAACCCTTTTTCCTCACCACCCAGCCAGCCTGTCAACGCTCGTGTAGCAGTATCAGCTACCCATACGACTCCTACTGCTGCAGTTCCTACCGCTACTGCCGGAGCAGAAGCTCCCAGGGCTGCTGTTGCAGCAGCAGTTGCCAAAATGCCTATTCCTACATCTACTGCTGTTTCCGTCACCGTCTCTTTCCAGAATCTTTCACTTTTTACAGTTCCAAATTCCGCATAATTGCTCATAGCATTGGTAATGCCGGAAAAGGCTACGCCTGCCCATTTTGTGGCAGTTTTTATTTTATCACCTACTGTTACAGCATTGCTAAATTTAAAATCTTTTACCTGCTTGCTAATAGATGAACAAAATCTTCCCCATCCTGTTGTTACATTTGGCAGACCCGCAACTGCACTTCCGCTTTTCCATTTGCCAAATAATAATCCTTTTATGTCAATATTATCTGATTCTTTATATGCTTCTTTAGCCAGGTCTCCAAATACCTGTACAAACTTTCCTCCGGCACCTAATAAACTCTTATAACTCACTCCATCCGTTATCATTTGGCCAAAAGCAGAAATAATAGTACCCGTTACTCCAAACTTTGCAACACCTTTCCAAAATAAACCGCTTAACTTCCAGTTAAATTTTTCATCTTCTGTATTGTCAGGCAATCTTACTTGTTTATCAAAATATAATTGTTGTCCTGATATTTTACCTTCTGTCCTACAATATTCACGGGAAATATCTTCTAATGCCTGTCCTAATGCCTTTGCATCATATGCTTCCTCTTCTATATCTTTTACTATGGCATCCAAAACACTTTTTAAATTTGTGTATGCAAGTGCACGATTTCATGTTAGCAGACAATATATTGAAAGTCAATAACGTAATAGTTCTGAGCATACATATCGGACAGAGTAGAATACTCGACAAGACCATATTCCTCGCATGTCCCTACGATAATATGAACCCTGACTATCTGAAAATGCTGCATGAACATTTTGATCTTTATGGAAACCTCTCTCTAAATGTGATCAAACAGTTTTACTCCCCGCCCCAGACTACGTAAGTTACAGTAATATGATGAATCCTCATAATATTAGTGCTCCTCAATAAAGAACAGAACTATGCTCTAACAATCAAAACCACCGGCTTATCCCAACATCATAAACTTAATAATCTCTGTTGCACATTTAGATTATTTTATAAAATCTTTTTTATAACAGCCCATATTAAAATTAAAAAAGTAAACGGTAAACCATGAGTACCACCCTTAAT
>JAIDHZ010000146.1 GCA_029052995.1 Lachnospiraceae bacterium
AAAAGGCGATAAATATTATGAAAAAGAAAATGAGTATTAAAACGATTATAGGAATTGTCTTTTTGATTATGTTTGCAGGAGTAATAGGCATTTTGGGATATCGTGTAATAGTGACTGCTGCTGATTTGCCGGGGAGGCTTGTAAGCATCCCTGCTGCGGTAGATAATATCGGGTATTTAAGCTATAAAATAGAAAGAGTGCAAAAGATTGATTACAATAATATGAAATATGGATATATGGATGATCTGTTGTTAGCACAGATGGATTATATAGACCGATATTATGAAGAGAAACAGTTAGAAAAAATCCGTGCAGTTAATGACTTGACGGCTATGAGCCAGAAGACGGCAGATAAGCTTGCATATGAGAAGGCAAAGGAAGAGCAGGAAAAAGCAGCAGAGGCAGCAAAGCTGGCGGCAGAGGCAGCAGCCCGGGCAAAGAAGAAAAAAGTTCAGGAATTAGCTGAACAGGCTAAAGCAGAGGCGGCAGCCGCTGCGAATGCACCAATTGATACAGGCGGAAGTGGTGATACCGGTTCAGGAAACACCAAATCTAATGGTGGGAAAAAAGGAGAGCCGGTTTATGCATCAACTCATGGGAAAAGTCTTGGCAAATATGTAATCACGGCATATTGCACATGCAAAATCTGCTGTGGTGTCTATTCTGGCGGAAATCGTACTGCAAGCGGAACTGTACCAACGACAAACCGCACCCTGGCGGTAGATACGAATGTTATTCCGTTTGGAACAAGACTTGTTATTAATGGGCAGATTTATGTTGCGGAGGACCGCGGAGGAGCTATTAAGGGTAAAAGGATTGATATGTTTTTCTACACTCACAAGGAAGCACTCAAGTGGGGAAGAAGAACGATGGAAGTGTTTTTGGCAGATTAATAAAAAAGAGAGGATAAATAGAAATGGAAGTAACTTATAAGAGTACACGTAACAGCAATGAGACAGCAACAGCATCACAGGCTATTTTAAAAGGACTGGCAGAAAACGGTGGTTTGTTTGTGCCGGATTCCATTCCTGAATTAGATGTGGATTTGAATGATTTGGCGAAAATGAATTATCAGGAAGTAGCATATGAAGTAATGAGCAGAATGTTTTCTGATTTTACTGAGGAAGAACTAAAGCATTGTATCAATAGTGCCTATGATCAGAAGTTTGATACAGAGGTTATTGCGCCGCTTAACAAAAAGGCTGGTGCATACTATTTAGAATTATTTCATGGTTCTACCATTGCATTTAAGGATATGGCGCTTTCTATCTTACCTTATCTTCTTGTGACAAGCGCAAAGAAGAATAATGTAAAAAATGATATTGTGATTTTAACAGCTACATCCGGTGATACAGGAAAAGCAGCTTTGGCAGGTTTTGCGGATGTTCCGGGAACTAAAATTATTGTATTCTATCCTAAGAATGGCGTGAGCCCGATTCAGGAAAAACAGATGGTAACCCAGAAAGGTGATAATACTTATGTAGTTGGAATCACTGGTAATTTTGATGATGCTCAGACAGGTGTTAAGAATATGTTTAATGATAAAGAGCTTGCAAAAGTGATGGATGAAAAGGGTTATCAGTTTTCTTCTGCAAATTCAATTAATATAGGACGTCTGGTGCCACAGATGGTATATTATGTATATGCGTATACACGTCTGATAGTAAATAATGAGATTAAAGCAGGGGACAAAATTAATGTAGTTGTTCCAACTGGTAATTTCGGTAACATTTTGGCGGCGTATTATGCAAAGGAAATGGGACTTCCGATTGCAAAATTCATTTGTGCATCCAATGATAATAAGGTATTATATGACTTTTTTGAGACAGGTGTATATGATAAGAACAGAGAGTTCATTTTGACAACATCACCATCTATGGATATTTTGATTTCAAGCAATTTGGAGCGGCTGATTTATCGTATTGCAGGGGATGATTCTGAACAAAATTCTGCACTTATGAATGCATTGACATCTGAAGGCAGATATGAGATTACTGCAGATATGAAGAAAAAGTTATCGGAGTTTTACGGTAACTATGCAACGGAGGAAGAGACTGCGGCAACAATTAAGAAGGTGTTTGAGACAGATAACTATATTTTGGACACGCATACAGCGGTGGCAGCAACTGTATATGACAAATATGTAGAAGCAACCGGTGATAAGAAGCCGACTGTGATTGCATCAACAGCAAGCCCATACAAATTTACCAGAAGTGTTATGGAGGCAATTGATTCCCAATATGCAGGCAGGCCGGATTTTGAATTGGTAGATGAGCTTAATAAATTATCTGGGGTTAAGATTCCGCAGGCAATTGAGGATATTAGAAGAGCAGATGTAATTCACGATACAGTTTGTGATAAGACGGAAATGGAAGCAACAGTAAAAAGTATATTAAAATTATAGTTACAATACAGACAGTTCGCTTGTACCATCCTGTCGTTAAACAAAACCAGGACTGAATAGAGATAAGTATTACCTGTATTCAAGATTGGGCTGAATACAGGTTTTGCTTTTTATTGATGAAAAGAAAGAGGTGTAAAATGTACACATTGCAGACAAGTGCAAGTTTCGACAGTGCCCATTTTTTGAAAGATTATGATGGAAAATGTAAAAATATTCATGGACACCGCTGGACCGTGGAGGTAACAGTGGCGGCAGAAAATGTGGACGAAGAAGGACAAACCCGGGGAATGATTGTAGATTTTAAGACTTTGAAGGAAGATGTATCCCTTCTTACCAAAGAGATGGATCATAGTCTGATTATTGAGAAAAGAAGTTTAAAGGAAAATACCAGACAGGCATTATTAGAAGAGGATTTTCGGATTGTAGAACTGGATTTTCGTCCGACTGCTGAAAACATGGCAGAATACTTCTATGATAAGCTTGAAGAGAAGGGGTATCGGGTGGTATTGGTAAAAGTGTATGAAACACCGAATAATTGTGCCGGATATAGCAGATAGGTATGGAGTTTCAAAGGAGGGAAAATGGGAAGATACAAGGTTGTGGAACATTTTTTAAGCATTAACGGCGAGGGAAAAAGAGCAGGACAGCTGGCTTATTTTATTCGATTTGCCGGTTGTAATCTTCAATGTGATTACTGTGACACAAAGTGGGCGAATGAAGAAGAAGTGGAATATTCTGAGTATGATGAAAATTCACTATATAGTATGATTAAAGGCAGTGGTGTGAAAAATGTGACACTAACCGGTGGAGAACCCTTAATTCAGCAAAATATAATTGATTTGCTTGATTTGCTTGGAAGTGATAAAGAACTGTATATTGAAATTGAGACAAATGGAAGTGTTGATATCATTCCGTTTTTACCTCAAAACAAAGTTTGCAACCTGACATTTACACTGGATTATAAGCTTGGTGTGAGTGGCATGGAAAACAGAATGTTTTTAAAAAACTTTGAAATGGTGCGTGAGTATGATACTGTTAAATTTGTTGTTGGGAGCAAAGAGGATCTCCTGAAAAGCAGGGAGATTATTAATGAATACAAGCTAGTTGAAAAAGGCTGTGCGGTAATTTTAAGTCCGTGCTATGAAAAAATAGAGCCGTCTGTTATTGTTGACTTTATGAAGGAAAAACATCTAAATGGTGTAAATGTACAATTGCAGATGCATAAATATATCTGGTCTCCGGATCAGAGAGGAGTATAACGTTGTCCGCAGGAATAAACAGGTAAGATATGAGCCGTTGCCTGACGGCAGAATGGAGAGAAATGGCGATTAATCAGAATGCAATAAAAGAACATATAAAAGGTATATTAGTGGCACTCGGAGATGATCCGGAACGAGAGGGCCTAAAGGATACACCCGAACGGGTGGCAAGAATGTATGCTGAGGTATTTGAGGGAATGAACTATACCAATGATGAGATTGCCAATATGTTTTCAAAGAGTTTTGAAATGACAGAGGGCAGTGAAAATGATATGGTGGTTGTCAGGGATATAGAAGTGTTTTCCTATTGTGAACACCATTTGGCACTTATGTATGATATGAAAGTATCTGTAGCATATATACCAAAGGGGAAAGTAATTGGCCTTAGCAAGATTGCACGCATTGCGGACATGGTGGCGAAACGGCTGCAGCTGCAGGAACGGATTGGAACGGATATTGCAGAGATAATCAGCAAGGCAACCGGTTCTTTGGATGTTGCTGTGTATATTGAAGGCAGCCATAGCTGTATGACGGCAAGAGGCATTAAAAAGCCGTCAGCCAAGACAATAACAACAACATTTTGCGGTAGATTTGAAACGGAGAGTGAGCTGCAAAGTCGGTTTTTATTTATGAGGTAATAGAAGACAGCAGCTTGTACGGCAGTGAAAATCTGTGGCGGGCAAAAAGTTTTATGCGAGTAAATGCATGCACGTAAATAATGCAGAACAGGAGAGGATGACAAAACAATGCAGATGAATACAAGAAATAAAGATGCAGCAGTTGTGGTCTTTAGCGGTGGACAGGACAGTACAACCTGTCTTTTATGGGCGATGGAGCATTATAAGGAAGTGGTTGCAGTATCTTTTGATTATGGGCAGAGACATAAAGCAGAACTTGAGTGCGCAAAGGAGATTACCGAAAGGCTTAATGTGGAGTGGCATGTGATGGATATGTCTCTGCTAAACCAGTTAGCACCGAATTCCCTGACAAGAAGTGAGATGCCAGTGGATGAAGATGCACCAGAGGAAGGTGCGCCAAACAGCGTAGTGGATGGGCGGAATATGCTTTTTTTGACATTTGCGGCAGTGTTTGCAAAGCAGAGAGGCATTACGGATTTGGTGACGGGTGTATCCCAAAGTGATTTTTCCGGTTACCCTGACTGTCGGGACGTGTTCATTAAATCCTTAAATACAACACTTAATCTTGCCATGGATTATACATTTTGTATTGAGACACCGCTTATGTGGATTGACAAGGCAGATACATGGAAATTGGCAGATGACCTGGGAGGAATTGAATTAGTGCGTGATATGACACTTACCTGTTATAATGGTGTGAAAGGAGATGGATGTGGTAATTGTCCAAGCTGTAAACTTAGAAGAAAAGGGTATGTGGAGTTCTTGGAAAGAAAGAGAACATTATGAATATACAAAAAAACAGCAGATGAAATGAGAAATTTCGTCTGCTGTTTTTGTGTTTTTTGCATTATTTATACATTTTTCTTGCCATTATTATGTAAATAGGAGTATAATATATCAGTGTATGTATTTTAAAAATCAGGAGGCTTGGATGCAAGGTGAAGAACTTATTATTTATTCTGAATCCTTCAGCTGGAAAAAAGCATATCAGGAGCAAGCTGTTTGAAATCGTAGATTTGTTTGTAAAGGCAGATTATAATGTGAGAGTATATCCCACCCAGGCAAAGGAGGATGCAACGCGGATTGTGGCAGAATCAGGCTGGATGTATGATGTGATTGTATGTGCAGGAGGAGACGGAACTTTGGATGAGGTGGTATCTGGCTGTATGCAAAGTGGAGGCGAGATACCAATAGGTTATATTCCCTGCGGAACCACCAATGATTTTGCAAGAAGCCTGGGTATTCCAAAAGATCCGATGCGTGCGGCAAAAAGAATTGTAAAATATGGTGTGAAGCCTGTTGATATTGGTGCATTTAACGGGGATTATTTTGCATATGTGGCGGCATTTGGTGCATTTACTGAGGTTACTTATACTACACCACAGGAATATAAGAATTATCTGGGGCATGCAGCGTATTTATTAGAAGGAATTAAGAGTGTAACAGGTCTTGCTTCATATCATATGAAAATAACATACGATGGAAATGTAATTGAGGATGATTTTATATATGGCATGGTATCTAATTCACTGACAGTTGGCGGTTTTCAAAACCCGAATAGTAAGATAGCAGAATTGGAGGACGGGATGCATGAAGTATTGTTGGTTAAATATCCGTCTAATCCTTTGGATCTACAGGCAACTGTGACATCATATTTTATGGGTGAGTATAATCCGGTTTATATGTATCAGTTTAAGACATCAAAATTAGTGGTTGAGAGTGAGAAGCCTGTTATGTGGACTTTGGATGGTGAGTTTGGCGGGAATGTTACTTATATAGAGATTGAGAATATGCATGCTGCATTGAATTTGATTCGTAAATAAGAGAATAAGCAGACTAGGTTTCAAATAAATATAATTGTTAAAAGGAGAATAAAGTAATGGGTAAATATTTTGGAACAGACGGATTTCGTGGTGAAGCAAATGTTGATCTGACTGTAGAACATGCCTATAAAGTTGGAAGATATCTGGGATTTTATTATGGTAAGAATCATGAAGATGGAAAGGCAAGTATTGTAATTGGAAAAGATACAAGACGTTCATCTTATATGTTTGAGTATTCTCTCGTTGCGGGGTTGACGGCAAGTGGGGCAGATGTATATCTTATGCATGTAACCACAACGCCCAGTGTTTCTTATATTGTAAGGTTAGATGAGTTTGATTGTGGAATTATGATTTCTGCAAGCCATAATCCATATTATGATAATGGAATTAAAATTATTAATGGACAGGGGTATAAGTTGGAAGCAGAGGTTGAGGAAGAGATTGAGTACTATATTGATGGAAAGCTTCCTGAGATTCCATTTGCAAGAAGGGAACAGATTGGCAAGACTGTAGATTATGCAATGGGACGTAACCGCTATATCGGATATCTTATGACATTGGCTACCCGTTCTTATAAGCACATGAGGGTTGGATTGGACTGTGCAAATGGAGCGTCTTCTACAGTTGCAAAAGCAGTTTTTGATGCATTGGGAGCAAAGACCTGTGTGATTAATAATGAACCAAACGGAACAAATATTAACGAGGGATGTGGTTCTACCCATATCGAAAAGCTGCAGGCACTGGTAAAGGAGCGGCAGCTGGATATTGGGTTTGCCTATGATGGTGATGCGGATCGTTGTCTTGCAGTCGATGAAAATGGTGAGATTATTGACGGGGATAAGATTCTGTATGCATGTGGATGTTATATGGCAGAGCAGGGAGAACTTAATAACAATACGGTCGTTACAACAATTATGTCTAATCTGGGTTTATATAAGGCCTTTGAAAAAAAGGGAATACGATACGAAAAGACAGCAGTTGGTGACAAATATGTATTTGAAAACATGATGGAAAATGGGCATTCTCTTGGTGGAGAGCAGTCAGGGCATATAATTTTCAGTAAATATGCTACAACCGGTGATGGTGTATTGACTTCTATTAAATTGATGGAAGTAATATTGGAAAAGAAGGTAAAGGTATCTGAATTGTTCAGGGATATCAAGATATATCCACAGCTGTTAGAAAATGTGCGGGTAAAGAGCAAACCGGAGGCGAAGGAAGATGAAGATGTCATTGCGGCAGTGAGACAGGTTGAAGAAGCATTGGGAGAAGATGGCAGAATTCTTCTTCGGGAAAGTGGTACTGAGCCTGTAATCCGTGTCATGGTGGAAGCATCTACAGACATACTTTGTGAACAGTATGTTAATCGGGTTGTAAAGGTAATAAAAGATAAGGGACATGAAGCTTAATAAAATGGTCTGTTTTGGATAGATTGCCGGAAAGTGGGAAAAATATGAAAAAACAATTGAAAAATAGTATTGTTGTAATTGCATTTGTGATAATAGGTATGGCATTGTTTAGCACAACAGCTTATGCAGCAAAAGATGGCTGGGTTGGCAGTTATTACTATATTGACGGAGTTAAACAAAAGAATACATGGGTGAGTGAGGGAAAGAATACCTACTATGTCAATAGTAAGGGAAAGAAGCTTACGGGATGGCATAAAGTTAAAGGATCTTATTATTTCTTTAATGACAGACAAAAAAATGGCAATCCCAATAAAAAGATGGGAGTTAAACTCACTAAGCTAAGTAATAAAGTGATTACCATGGGAATTGATATATCTGAATGGCAGGGCAGCATTGACTGGAAAAAAGTAAAAGATTCCGGTGTTAAGTTTGTCATGATAAGGCTTGGATATGGTAAAGGAAGATATGGCAATAAGAATTGCAGTATGGACAAGCGGTTTAAGGAGTATGTGGAAGGAGCAGGGAAAGCGGGCATTCCGATTGGCATTTATTTTTATTCCTATGCAATTACACCTGAGCAGGCGCAGAAGGAAGCGGAATTTACAATTGGAAAGTTAGATGGGATACCGGTTTCTTTTCCTGTAGCATACGATATAGAGG
>JAIDHZ010000147.1 GCA_029052995.1 Lachnospiraceae bacterium
GGTATATGCTGTGCTTTAAAAAGTGTTCTCATTTCTACCTGAAGTTGACGATTCTCCTCAGAAATATCTGCTGTTTCCATAGAAACCCGCTCGTCCACCCTCTTTGACTTGGCCTTGTCACGCCTTGCCTTTACATTGCGGCTCTTACCCTTATTGGCATCAATCTGCTCATCATAAACTTTCTCAATCTCATTTTTACGTTTACGGATTGTCTGTGCAATTTCATCCTGAATGGACTTTTCTTCTGCTGCAATTGCCTTTTTTAAATTTTTTTCCTGATTTTTATATTCAGTCAATTCCTTTTTCAACTGCTCAACAGCTTCTAAATCTGTCTGAACCTGATAAAGATAATCAACATTTTCATTAAACACATTATCCTGCATATGACAACTCTCCTTCGTATAACTGTTCGAAAACATTCTTTCAAAGCTGCTCTTTTTTCTTTAGCTTCTTCTTAGCTTCGAACAGTTACATTTTAACAAACAACCTTTATAAATACAACCATGTTTCATAATCTTTTAAGATTTATTCCATTGTGTTTCAGACCATTTTATTATATACTATAGGTAACCGAAATAGTCATACATGGGGAGGTGACAAATATCAATATATTATTCTTTTTAACCCCTAAGGCGGAAGTTGCTTTTTTAGAGGACAATTATTCCATTCGTCAGGTTTTAGACAAAATGGAATACCACAAATATTCTGCCATTCCTATTCTAAATGGTAATGGAGAATATGAAGGTACTCTGACAGAAGGTGATATCCTATGGTATTGTCTGCACAATGACATGAGCGGATTAAATCACCCTGAAAATCTGTCTTTGAAAGACATACCACTACTGCATGAGTACACACCGGTGAATGCAAGCTCTAATATGGAAGATCTTTTGTCTACCGCCATGCAGCAAAATTTTGTTCCAGTAGTAGATGATTGTGATAAATTTATCGGCATTATCCGCCGAAGCGATATTATCCAGTACTACTACAACAACATGTAGCTGCCACAATTTATAATCATTTAAGAAAGACCGTCAGGCTTTAATGCCGGACGGTCTTCCTTCTACATATCTTCCAGTATTTACTGATTCAAATATTCCTTTAATGTTTCCGGATCTACCTTTATCCGGTTATCCATGGTCTTCATAATATCCTTAATCTGAATATCTTTATAAACACTGTCAACATCTAAATTATATATCTCATTTTTTCCAAACCCAAGCACAACAGGTCTTAGTATATCTTTGTCGTTTTGATTCAACACAAGCCCCTTTTCCATATTGGTCAGTTCTACACAAACCCCTGGATACAAAATGTCCACACTGTTAATCAGATGCTGAACAATCTGCTCATCATAGAAGTCAGGATTACTCTGCAGCATCCGTACTGCCTGTATTTCAGAATGCGGTGCAATACCAAGCTGCATAGCAGTATATTCGTCATAAGCATTCGCAACAGTCAAAATCTTTACTGCATCATTTATTTTTTTCGGTGCATTTTCCGGCAGATATAACATCTGGCAAAACTGCATCAACAGGCTCTTCACTCCCGATGGCATTCTAAAGGCATCCGATATCTTATCCACTCCGCTAATTACAGCTCTTGCAATTACAGCATTCTCTTCCTCGCTTAAATCCTCTGTCTTTCCTCTTAGCTCTAACGGCAGAGAAAGCTTACCAAGATTATGAAGTAATGCCGCCGCAACTATCTCAGTCTGTTCTACAATACCAAACTTTGCACGGCGGGAAATTAAAGCTGTCAAAATCGCCACATTAAGGGCATGCTTGTATACGTAATCCTCCAGACTCCTCAAATTCTGATTAAAAACAATCTTATGATACAAATTACCAAACTTTCTTACAATCTCGTCCGTCTGCTGCATAAGGTTTTCCGGTTCTTTCCCCTGCATAATAGCATCCAAATCCTCCCGCAGACTGAATACCGCCATCGTCTGAAACCGTTCGAATTCAATCTCTTCCTCACTCATTGGCGGCAACGGTTCTGCTGGTTCAAGAATATACAAGCCAATCAGCCCAAAATTCCTGACACTGGCAATACCCTGCTTCGTAATTTTATCATTGCGCCCGTAAAGAAGAGTTCCATTTTTATTGTAGATCGGTTTTGCCAGGCGCATTCCTACTTTTAAATCTTCTGTGCTTACATAAATCAATACAATTCGCCTCCTTAATCATAGGTTCATAATCCCTATTGTAACATTCAAGCTCATAAATATCAATGAAAGAAATTTCAAATTTTTCATACATTGCAAAATTTTGATATGCCATATTTACTGCCAGTTCATAAGAAATTTCCTTCCCGGCTTTTTCATATACCAATCCTGAAAACAAAGTACCTTGATGCTTCCCACTATGTACATTATAATACCGTTTATATCCGCATGATAATTCTGTTATGGGATCCACTAATACATAGCCCTTTCCAAAAGTGACAGAACTGAAATCCGACATTTCTTTATTAGCTGCCAAAAATAATGCCGTATCATAAAAATATCCTTTTACTCCTGCTTCATCCAAAACATGAATAACAACACCCCATTCTTCATATAAAAATTCAATCAGATCTACCAGCTGTTTATCGGTCTTACAAAAAATACTAATCTCCCGGTATTTATTCTTAACCTCTAACAGAATTTCCAGCAGCTCCTGCCTAGTAAAATTTATCATTGCAGATTCCCCTATTACAAGCAGTATATGATTTCCGGGCAGCTTCCTGAAAATATAATCTGCATGTCTCAAAAATTCCTGTTTCCTTACCTCAAACAATATATCCTCAATCCCCAATGGCACTGCCAGGGATGCATCAGCTATAATAACAGCCTTCTCTGCATCATAACCTTTCAGGCACCTTGCCAGTTTTTTCTTTGTCGTATCTATTGTATTTTCCTGTAACTGCCACGTTGGAAGTATAATTTGCAAAATACTGATTCCCTCCACTTCATCTTTTGTAATGCTCCGCCTTCTGCCTTCTTTTCCCTGTTTTAAATTAATTACGTCTATATAACTCTTTTCCATTAGATTTCTTTTCATTTTTTGCCTTTTTTCTAACCTTATTCACACAAAAATAAAATAATACATATATGTTTTGTGTTTCTAAATTTTTCCTGCTATAATACAGAGAGCTTCAGTTATATAAAAACAGACAGGAGTGATAACATGAATGCATATAGATGTACTGTCGCCTATGAGGGCACACGCTATAACGGCTGGCAAAAACAGGGAAACACCAGCCAGACAATCCAAGGAAAATTAGAGGAAATGCTTTCCAGACAAATCAATGAAAAAATAGAGGTTACAGGCTCTGGAAGAACAGATGCCGGAGTGCATGCTTTAGGCCAGGTTTTTCATTTTCATTGTAGGGCAGAGCTTTTTGCAGCAGATACAGAATTTGAATTATTAACACGCTTTAATCAGTTTCTTCCCGGGGATATCCGAATTCTGTCAATACGTACTTGCGACCTTCGTTTCCACGCAAGACTGAATGCACTGCAAAAAACCTACCTCTACCAAATTGATATTTCCCCCTTCGGTAATCTTTTCTTGCGCAACACGGCTCATCATATTGCCACGGAACTTGATTATAATGCCATAAAAAAAGCAGGCGAAATGTTAGAAGGCACACATGATTTCAAAAGCTTCTGCACTAATAAAAGAATGAAAAAATCCAGTATACGTACAATATACCGGATTCAGATTGATATGGATAATGAGAATGATTTATTGACCTTTACATTTACAGGTAACGGCTTTCTATATAATATGGTGCGGATTATGTCAGGGACTCTTATAGAAATCGGATTAGGGCTTCGCACTCCTGATGAAATTACAGCTATATTAGAAGGCTGCGACCGGGGGCTTGCCGGACACACTGCACCCGCAAAAGGATTATTTCTGGTAGATGTGAAGTACTAACTTGAACAATTTATTATCTTCATGGAATGCTTTTCTAATATAACACTCCTTCCTGCCATTTATGAAGAAGTTCTTTGAGCTCTTCATACGACTCTATGTGATTTACCTGTTCACGCAGTTTGGAAGAATTCTGATAACCGGAAGTATACCATGCCACATGCTTACGCATTTCATGTATTCCTGTATATTCTCCCTTATGTTCTATCATCATCTCAGTATGCCGGAGCATTGTTGCAACCATTTCAGAAAGCCCAGGCTTTTCAGGCAAATATCCTTTTTCAAAATAAGTTTTAATCTGATAAAATATGAACGGATTCCCTTTTGCTCCCCTTCCAATCATAAATGCATCACATCCGGTCTCCTCTTTCATGCGTATCACATCCTCCGGTGTGCGCAAATCCCCATTACCGATTACAGGTATTGACACTGCTTCCTTCACCTTCCTGATAATATCCCAGTCAGCATTACCGGAATAATATTCACTCCTAAGCCTTCCATGAACTGCAACTGCTGCCGCTCCGTTTTGTTCAGCTATCCTTGCGATTTCTACGGCATTAACATGGTTTTCATCAAACCCCTTTCGGATTTTTACTGTAATCGGAATTTCCACTGCTTTTACCATGCCTGAAACAATCTCCCCTACAAGCTTTGGATTCTTCATCAAAGCAGAGCCCTCATTATTATTTACAATTTTCGGCACCGGACAGCCCATATTTATATCAATAAAATCAAAACCCAGATGCTGTACCTTTGATGCAATTTCTGCCATCACCCGGGGTTCTGACCCAAAAAGCTGAAGTCCTATGGGATGCTCCTTTGGCATATACTGCATCAATACCTCTGTATTTTTGTTGTGATGTAATATTGCCTTTGCACTAACCATTTCCGTATAAAGCACATCACATCCCTGTTCTTTGCTAAGCAATCGAAATGGCAGGTCAGATACACCTGCCATTGGTGCCAATATTAACTTATTTTTTAAATCAATCATTTCCCTATCCTTCCAGCTGCTTTCGATATAAAATATTTAGTCCTTTTAATGTAAGATTCGGGTCATAATAATGAATGCTGTCCGTCTCGTCAAAGATAATCTTGCCAAGTCCGCCTGTTGCCACCACAGTCATTTCAGAAAGCCCCGCCTCCTCCTGCACCTTGCGGATAATATATTCTGTCTGTCCGATATGTCCATATACAAGCCCTGACTGCATAGAGGAAATCGTATCCCTCCCCAGTACATTTTGCGGTTTCTTAATCTCAATCTTGGGAAGCTTTGCCGCATCCTGCCATAATGCATGCGCTGCAATACGAATGCCCGGAGAGGTGACTCCACCAAGCAAAACCGCATCCTCTGATACCAAATCATGTGTCGTTGCAGTGCCAAAATCAACCACAAGCACCGGGCCACCATATAATTCATATGCCGCCACTGCATCCACAATACGATCTGCCCCTACCTCCTTTGGATTAGGAATGGCAATCCTTATTCCTGTTTTAATACCAGGCCCTACTACGATAGGATTCACATTAAAATATTTGATAAGTCCATTTATAATATGATGGTTAACATCCGGCACAACAGATGCAATAATAGCTGCTCTCACATCTTCTCTGTGTAATCCTCTACTATGTAATATATTGTAGAAAAAAATCCCATACTCATCTGATGTACGAGGAATCTTTGTTGTCATACGAAAGGTTCCCTCTATATCATTCCCATTAAATAATCCTATAGTAATATTCGTATTCCCTATATCAATCGCTAATAACATCACACTTCCCCATTTCCTATATATTCAGACCCTATTCTGATTCGTCTAGAGCTTCCCCCAAAAAGAATACCCTATAATATAATTCCAGACTTTCTAATAGCTCCCGTCTTTCAGTCCGCAATTGTTTGACTTTTAAGACACTGCCAATCTCGTCATATAATAAATCTCCCCGATCAGACATTGTCACAAAATTTAAATTTGAACCTTCATCAAACTCTAAAGTTAAAATACCTCCAATATCCTCTGTAAACAACACACACATTGCCTGCAGCTCATCCTTGATTCCATCCGGAAGCCCGTTAAAATCAGGATTGAGATAATATTTTTCTTCATACTTAGAGGAGGCACATAAAATCACCTGTTCATTTTCCATTCAGTCGTTTCCTTTTCCACACAAGAATATTTTATCAATAACACTATATGCCCATTGTATCTTATTCACAAACGGATTGCAATATTTTTAGATATTTGCTAATATATAACTCATATATACATATATAACTTTTATGAAAAGAGGTAAACTATGCTAAATCAAAATTATGTTAAAATGTGCGGGCAAAAATCTGTCATTCGCGAATTATTCGCATATGGCAGTAAACGCGCAAAGGAAATTGGCTACGAAAATGTATTTGATTACAGTCTGGGCAATCCTTCTGTTCCTACCCCCGAATCCTTTACAAAAGAAATGATTCGTTTACTACAAGAGGAAGATGCTCTCACATTACACGGATATTCACCAAGCCTCGGCATTGAATCCGTCCGTGAAGCCGTAGCAGTATCCTTAAATCAGCGTTTTGACATGAACTATAAAAAAGAAGATATATTTATGGTAAGCGGTGCGGCTGGCGCTATCGCACATGCAGTGAGGGCCGTTACCGTTCCCGGTGATGAGGTGCTTACCTTTGCCCCGTTTTTCCCGGAATACACACCATATATCAATACATGCGGTGCAGTATTAAAGGTGGTACCGGCAGATATCAGCACATTCCAGATTAATTTTGACGAATTTGTAGATATGCTGAACGAAAAGGTTATGGCTGTTTTAATTAATACACCTAATAACCCTTCCGGAATTGTATATTCTACATCAACAATTGAGAAACTTGCCACGATTTTAGAAGAAAAGGAAAAAGAATTTGGTCATCCAATTTATATTATATCAGATGAGCCATACCGCGAGATTGTATTTAATAACGTAGATTCTCCATTCGTCGGAGCACATTATAACAATACCCTTACCTGCTATTCTTTTAGTAAATCCCTATCTTTACCAGGTGAGCGAATCGGCTATATTGCCGTGAATCCAGCCTGTGAAGATTCTGCTTTATTAGTGGATATGTTCGGTCAGATTTCCAGAGGAATAGGACACAACTGTCCTCCAAGCATTATTCAATTAGCAGTCAAGGAGGCATTATACGAAACATCCGACCTATCCGTATATGAAACAAACAAAAATATATTATATACGGAACTCACAAAAATGGGCTTTGAAATTGTGGAACCGGGCGGAACCTTTTATATGTTTCCAAAAGCATTGGAACCAGATGCCCGTGCTTTTTCAGATAAAGCAAAATCCTTGGATTTACTTCTTGTTCCAAGTGACACCTTTGGAGTATCCGGACATTTCAGAATCAGTTATTGTATTCCGACAGAAAAAGTGGAACGCTCAATTCCTGTATTTGAAAAGCTGGCAAATATGTATTTATAATATAAAAACCATTGTAAAAGGGGTTCAGAATCAGCCTGAACCCCTTTTTGCTACTTCTTATGCTCCCCTTTACTCCAAGTGGGATAAACGCTTTCTTGCAAATTCGTCACTTTCCAGGTATTCATCATAAGTAGTCATCTTGTCAATCAACCCGTTCGCAGTAATCTCCATAATACGGTTGGCTGTTGTCTGGATAAACTGATGATCCTGTGAAGAGAATAAAACAACACCCGGGAATTTAATAAGTCCGTTATTTAATGCTGTAATGGATTCCATATCCAAATGGTTCGTCGGTTCATCTAACACTAACGTATTAGAACCCATAATCATCATTTTTGAAAGCAGACACCGCACCTTTTCTCCTCCGGACAGCACCTTAACCTTCTTAATGCCATCATCGCCGGCAAAAAGCATCCTGCCAAGGAATCCCCTTACATAAGTCGGATCCTTTTCCTCGGAAAACTGGGTCAGCCATTCCACAATAGTCAAATCGTTATCAAACTCTTCTGTGTTATCTTTTGTAAAATAGCCCTGGGAAGTTGTGACACACCATTTGTATGTTCCTTCATCCGGCTCCTCTTCCCCTACTAAAATCTTAAACAGCATGGTGGTCGCCAGTGTATTGGAACCAACAAAGGCAACCTTATCCTCTCTTCCGATAGTAAACGAAATATTGTCTAAAATCTTTTCACCGTCCACCGTCTTGGAAATATTCTCTACCGTTAACACTTCATTACCTATCTCTCTGTTAGGTCTGAAATCAATATACGGATATTTACGGC
>JAIDHZ010000148.1 GCA_029052995.1 Lachnospiraceae bacterium
ATATTACCCACTTATTATCTTTCATCAATTGGTATATAAGACTGTGATTTCTTAACCGCTTTATACGCATGACGAATGATTTTCCCTGATTGATTAATTCCTCAATGCGATGTGCATTCCAGCCTGCCATTCTTGCCACTGCAAACAACGGAGTAAATAATTCTGTAGGAAGGCCTAACATCTGATAAACAAATCCGGAATAAAAATCAACATTTGCACTAACACCCTTATAAATCTTTCGTTACTCTACAATCACTTTCAGTGCCAATTTCTCAACATTCGCATATAACTGATACTCCTTTTTCATATCCCTTATCAACAGAAAGCTCCAAAATTCTTGTCCTTTACAAAATCCGTCGGAAGTAGCATTCTATAATCTGATAAAATCTGGATTATTGTATCCAGTTCCTCCTTGTCAGGCAGCTTACCAAACAAAAGCAGATATATCGTTTCCTCATATCCAAAACGCTTTTCTTTAATAAATCCTGCAACGATGTCCTCTACATCCACTCTCTGATAATACAGCTTGCCATCACATGGAATTAAATCATTATCCCCTACAACATATAACTGAATCTTAGATACATCGGTAAGTCCGGCCAATACACCTTTACCATTAATATCCCTAAGAGCTCTTTACCTTATATTTAGTATAAAGTTCTGTATCTATTCGAAGATTCTCAAAACACAGGTTTGACAATCCTTTTATCTCATTTGAAATATTTGAATAATCGTTAATTTTCTTTTCGTGGTTGTTCTATCAATCACCCTTTCTGCTATAAGTCAATTATGCTTCACAAATAGTATACCATAAAATCCATTTATTCCCCAGCATTTTTTCAAATTAATTGAAAATTAACAAAAGTCAGTTATTTTCTGTTCGCATAATAGATTGCTACAGCATATGGTTACCTCAATGTCATTGGTATTCACAGCAAGCATATGCTCTAATTTTTATATCAGCAAATTCTAATCCTGTTTTAGTTTGAAAACTTTTTCAAAAACAACTTTGTCATCATTTATTAAATAATCAGCCAGTTCTTCCTGAAAAAGAGTTTTTGCTTTTCGTAATTTGACTAATTTTTCATCAAATTTTATCGCTATTACCTCCTTGCTTGATGCATTATTTAGATTAGTCGGTTGTTAAATCTTCTCCAACAGTCCGTCTGAAAGTCTATAATAATGGCCAGACTTTCACTGGCAAGCTGATAACAGCTTGCAGAACACACGACTTTCACCGATTAGATTGCGCCCATATTAGGCACACATAAAAATAAGCAAGCCCTTGATTTACAAGGGCTTGCCAAAAAAGTAATGCCGCAGACCGGAATCGAACCGGTACGGGAGTATAAGTCCCGCAGGATTTTAAGTCCTGTGCGTCTGCCAGTTCCGCCACTGCGGCATTCTAGGAAATCATTTCCTAAAAATGGGACCTACAGGGCTCGAACCTGTGACCCTCTGCTTGTAAGGCAGATGCTCTCCCAGCTGAGCTAAGATCCCA
>JAIDHZ010000149.1 GCA_029052995.1 Lachnospiraceae bacterium
GTGCAGGATAAGATTGGTGCATCAAATGCAACATGCTTTGACTTAAATGCAGCCTGTTCGGGATTTGTATATGCATTACAGACCGCAGATGCTTATATCAGATCCGGTTTAGCAAAGACGGCATTGATTATCGGTTCTGAAACATTATCCAAAATGGTTGACTGGACGGATCGTTCTACCTGTATTTTATTTGCAGATGGTGCAGGCGCAGCGATTGTTACAGAGCGGGAAAACGGTATTCTTAGCAGTGTGACCCGTAGCGATGGCTCAAAAGGTATGTCGTTAAAATGTAAAGAGCGTTCAACACGTAATTTCCTTAACAAAAAGACGGAGGACAAGCATTATATCCGTATGATCGGTCCAGACATTTTCAAATTTGCAGTTCGTAAGGTTCCGGCATGTATAGATTTGCTGTTAGAGCGGGCTGATGTCAAAAAAGAAGAGGTTACGTACTTTGTTCTTCATCAGGCAAATTCGAGAATTTTGGAATCCGTTGCGAGGAAAATGGATGTTCCCATTGATAAATTTCCTATGAATGTAGATCACTGTGGCAATACTTCTAGTGCCTCTATTCCGATTTTGTTGGATGAGATGAACAGGGATGGTATGCTCCATAGCGGAGATTTGATTGTATTGTGCGGTTTTGGCGGCGGTTTGACATGGGGCGCACATTTATTGAGATGGTAATATATAAGGAGGATAAACTTATGAGTAAGGTAGCTTTTATATTTCCCGGGCAGGGTGCTCAATATGTGGGTATGGGTAAAGAATTTTATGAGCTAAATGACAAGGCAAAGGTCATTTATGAGGAGGCATCCCAGGCAACCGGATTGGATATTGAATCAATCTGCTTTGAGGAAAATGATGACATTAATATAACAGAGTATACACAGATTGCGATGCTGACGACAGAGGTTGCGATGATGCAGGCTGTTCTCGATTTGGGAATTTCTCCGGATGCGACAGGAGGTTTATCGTTAGGAGAGTATTCGGCACTGGTTGCTTCCGGTGTGATGGATTTTTCGGAGTGTGCAAAGGTTGTCAGAAAACGCAGTATTTACATGCAGGATGAAGTGCCAGCAGGACAGGGCGGAATGGCCGCTATTTTAGCTTTAGATGCAGATAAGATTTTGGAAGTATGTGATAAGGTTGACGGTATCGTAGGAATTGCCAATTATAACTGTCCAGGACAGATTGCTATTTCAGGTGAAAAGGATGCTGTGTTAAAGGCGAGTGAGATGTTAAAGGAGGCGGGGGCAAAGCGCTGTGTTCCATTAAATGTAAGTGGTCCGTTCCATTCACCTATGTTAAAGGGAGCTGGTGAAAAACTGGCTTTAGAATTACAAAGCGTAACAATTCATGACATTGCAGTACCTTATGTTTCAAATGTTACGGGTGGGTTTGTAAAAGACAAATCAGAAGTAAAAGATTTGCTTGCGCAGCAGGTTTCATCATCTGTGAAATGGATTCAGTGTGTAGAGGCAATGCTAGCGGATGGTGTGGATACATTTATCGAAATCGGGCCAGGCCGTACCCTTTCTTCTTTTGTGAAGAAAATCAATAAAGAGGTTACAATTGTCAATGTGGATAAATATGCAGACCTGGATAAAGTGAAGGAAGTATTTGGTTTATAAGGAGAAGAATATGTTATCAGGAAAAGTGGCGCTGGTTACCGGGGCAAGCCGGGGAATCGGCAGACAGACAGCGGTTACATTAGCCCAATATGGTGCAGCAGTGATTGTAAATTATAACGGCAGTAAGGAAAAAGCAGAAGAAGTTGTCCAAATTATTAAAGAAAATGGAGGGACAGCGTCTGTATCTGTCTCTTAGACACATATCGGAG
>JAIDHZ010000015.1 GCA_029052995.1 Lachnospiraceae bacterium
GACTACATTCTATCACATATTCCGTATTTTTCCTATTTTTTCCTTCCGAAACCTTTATCATCAGCATACAATATTCCGTACCATTTTAAACATTCCTTACAGCCGTTACTGTATGAATTTTCAGACGATTATCTGGGAATCCCATTGCTCTTACATGGAGATAGCGGATTTGCAACACCTGACTTATATAAACAGTGTGGAACAAATGGTATAACTTTGCACAAACTTAGGGATGCATTTGAAATTATAAGGAGGAGAATCTAAATATGTACTCTTTGATAAGATTACTGAATTATTACAGTATGGTGAAGCCGGTCCGTTTGCATACAATTACAATGATGCATGCCGGAGCTAGACGAGATAGAAAAATTGATAGCAGCTACCTGATTCCGTGAACCAAAACTACATTTATCTCCTTTAAAAACTGTAATATCAACACATTTCAAGACTTTCTTGTTGATTTTCTTCATACCAGATAAAAGCAACCCTCCATTTGAAATGGGGGGGTCTGCTATCGAAACTAAAGACAAACAGAAATCGTCACAAATTTTATAATACACCTTTTTTCAGATGAAGGCATCTTTTTTGAATAAACAGCTTTCATCTGTTTGCCATAGAAAAAATTGTAAGTAGAAAATCATATTTCATGTCCACTTTTATTTTTTAAATGCGTTATAATAATTGAAACACTCAAAAGCTTAAGTTTTAAAGATTGTTTACTTTGCACAACAAACATCAGGAAAGACGAAATTTCGCAATTATTGAAAGAAAATTAATACAGAAAGGAGGTACATGCATGAAGAAACCACTTAGTGAGCGGCAGATCATGGAACGGCTTTATGAGCTTTATGAACAGAAAATGTTCATGGCTGCCTATTCCATTTTGCAGGATCATCATCAGGCAGAGGATGCTGTGCAGGAGGCATTTATTAAACTATCCCGACATCTATCCAAATTTAATGATGTGACCTCAAATAAATGTCGTAGTTATATTTTGACTACCATAAAAAGTACCGCCATTGATATGTACCGAAAAAACCAAACTAACCGTACATATTTTTTCCCTATAGACAATGAGACTTTGGAATTTTTTACAAATAAGCCCTCTATCAATGAAACATTACAAATTGAAAATGAGCTTTATATCAAGGATTTAATTGCCAAGCTTCCCCCTGCCTATAGAGAAATCATCAATGATTACTATTATAAACAATTGTCCATTCCGGAAATTTCCAAGGTACTTAAAATCAGCGACGCCGCTACCCGTAAACGATTACAGCGTGCCGTTGCTTCACTAAAAAATATGATAGGAGATGATTACTATGAATACAAAATTATTTAATAAATATAATCCTAATACATCCGATATTCCCGGATCCGGCATTACCTTAGAAGATTTTGACAGCTTTGAAGATGTATATGATTTTTCTGATAATTATAGGAAAAAAAAGGAAGAACTGTTAAACCATTTAAGCGACACACCCAAATCGCATATTTTCCACTATAAACAATATCAGATAGCTGCTGCTTTTTTTCTGGCATTTATCATTTTGCCAACTACTTGTTATGCTGCTGTTCGTTATTATAAAGTGAATATACAAAAAGAACATTATCAGACAGACATTATTGTAACACCAGGTACAGATACCGCCTCATCCCCTGATAAAAAGAATGGGAACAGTGCAGAGAAATTTGACTTTAAACCGGTAAAACTGGTATTTAACTATCTGCCTGCTGGAAGCACGACTTATCCGGGTGATGACTCCGAATACTATGTTCCTTCGGATGAAAATGAGTCGGCCCACGGCATCAGTCCGATTTTAAACAAATTAGATTCTGATGAAGATATGATATTTTCAACACTGTCTTCCCTGTCCACCGTTGAATTTATGGCAGGTGAGAATCCTGCTTATCTCGTCAAGAAGGATAGCAGCTTTGAATATGACAAAATGTTATATGTTATTTTCGAAAAAGAGCACTATCTTGTGGAAGCCTACTTAGGCTTTGAAATTACGGAAGAAGAGGCTAAAAAAATCGCAGCAGGCATTGCATTGGAAGAAACAGATGAAGAAAATGCCACTTTTGCTGTTTCTCTCTAAAAGGTTGATGCGGAAGAGGCTAAAAAAATGGCAGCAGGCATTGAATTAGAAATAACTGAACAGGATAAACTTCCTTCTTCTTACTATAAAACAGGTGAAGTCCTTCCATGTTCTGACCTCTATCCTGACTGTAAAGTATCTGTAGAAAAGGTAGAGTTTTTTGACTCAATAAATGGTTTTGACCAAAAGTATTTTTCATCTCCAGAGGATATAAGCACCTTTGCAGATAATTCAGGAAAATTAAAGACATATGACCGGAATAAATGGTTTTATGGTGATGGGATTACCACATTAGACAAAATTATCGATACCCAGACAGTAGGCCGCAAATTTGTTTATGTTACGGTAAACGTTACTAATTCTTCTGACCGGGACGAAAACGATTTTAGCGTTTATAACACTCTTATGTTTATCAACGAAAAGGAAGACGGAAGATTGGAAATTGCAGAGGATAACTATGATAACCAATATTTTGAACCACAGTACTTTGATGCCTCCTCATCCAATAATAAAAGTAAAAGCTTCTTCTATACAAAAATTCCTGCTGGCGAAACCATTACCTATCATATAGGATATTTTATAGATGATGATTTAACAGACAATATCTTTTTTAAGGCATATTATGGAGAATCTTATGGTGCAGTAGATTCTGATTACAGCCTGACTGATATAAGGGAAAATACAGAAAAATGATTGCAGGAAAGTCTTTCATGCAGACAAAATTTATAAATTAAGTCAAAAAGACCGGAATATACAGTTGCTGAAGGTAAAAAAACAATATAAAAGTAGTGTCCTAAGCAACAGAGTGAGATAACTGATTATAATTAAAAATAACTACTATAAAAGGAGGTTCTATCCATTAGGATAGCAATTCCATAAGGAATTGAAAAAAATAATATGAAAAAAATAACAGGTAGGAAAATGCAGGTATGGGTGCTGACATTAGCCATGATTTTATCTATGATGGCAGCAGTATCAGGATTATCCCTTAAGGCAGAAGCTGCATCGGAAAAATATGTAAAATCATTAACGGTGAAGAAAAGTGTCACTGTACAAAAAGGAAAGAAGGTAACGCTGAAACCGACAGTTAAGGTGATAAACAAAGCAAGTAAGGAACTTACGGTTAAAAGTATGAATAAGAAAGTTGCCAAGGTTGGCTATTCAAAGAAAAAGAATACCATTACGATTACCGGTGTGAAAACAGGTAATACAACCATTACCGTTACAACAAAGGCAAAGGACAAAAAAGGAAAGAAACTTAATAAGAAAATTAATGTTACGGTAAAAAATGTAGAAAAAAAGACAGAAGAGAGGGCAGAAGGAGAAGAAAAAACAAAAGAAAAAACAGAAAGTAAAACAGAAGAAAGTACAAAAGAAAAAAAGGAGGAATCTAGAAGCTGATGTGACGGAACGGAAAAATGCAGAGGATGTTGCTGCTTGGAAGTGATTGATAGCTGTGCAAAAGGCAATGTCCTTTCCATCAACGCCATTGATGGCTGGATTATCAGCAGAGAGTTGAGGTATTAGGGATGAACGGCTTTGACTCGGAGCTGTTTCAAATCAGCGTACCGGTACTGGCCTCATTTCCCTATTCCACGGCGTGGATAAATGACTACCAGAGTGGTTTTTTAAAGGAATATAAATCCTATAAGATACATTTGAGCATGGAATAAAGGGAGACACGGGAAAAGGAGGCTGTTATGGGGAATACAGAAAGCAGATAATCTTTTACAGTTTTCACTTGAAGGTATATAAAAATACTGTTGCACAAACTCTTTTTTGGGGTAAAATAAATATTAGAATTTTTTAGGAATGATATTTACACATGAAAAAGGGAGGAGAATAGAAATGGCAAGATATGTCAAGACGTTAATACTAAACAAAGAACCGGCACAGGTTGAGGAACGAATGCGTCATTTTTTGAATACATACGGATTTGTTCCTTCTAAAAAAGGAGATGGATATGAAAAGGGAAAGGGGCTTTGGGAAGCAAAGCGACATTTTTCATACCGGTATGAGAATGGTGTACTTACCTATGAGGCATGGCTCAATAAAGATATGGATCCATCAGATGGAAAATTTGCAGCTTCCATGATTAAAAAAGCATATATGGCGGAACTTTCATCATTTGACCAGTTTATTCTTGGACAGGCGGCAGAGTTGCCGGAGGTATCCTATAGTGCGGGTGGAATTTATGTAGGTTTGGTATGTATTGTATTGCAGATTTTATTGCTGATAGGAGCAAAGCTGGTTTCTCTTTGGCTTCCGCTTATAGCATTGATTTTTACCATCCCAAATGGTACCAAGTCAAAGGCGAAGGTTTTTGCATGGATTGTGATTGGTGTGAATATCTTTTTTATCAT
>JAIDHZ010000150.1 GCA_029052995.1 Lachnospiraceae bacterium
GTGAAAAAACATCATAATGAAATATTACAGAAGGTTGGATATATGCCTTCCGAGGCAATGTTCTATCCTTCCATGAAAGTAAAAGATGTGATTAAATTTGCTGCTAATATGCGGAAAATGGATTGTGAACAGGAAGCATCTATGTTGTGTGAACGCCTTTTTGTAGATATGGAAAAGAGGATAGAGGAGTTGTCACTTGGAAACCGTAAGAAAGTGAGTATTGTATGTGCAATGCAACATAAGCCGGAGCTGTTTATTTTTGATGAGCCTACCAGTGGACTGGATCCGTTAATGCAGGCAGAATTTTTTAAACTGATTTTAGAATATAATAAGCAGGGAACTACCTGTTTTCTGTCATCTCATGTCCTATCGGAAATAAAAAAATACTGTAAGCATGCTGCGATAATCAGGGAAGGAAAATTAATCCGTTCCGATACCGTGGAAAATTTGACGAAAACCAATGCTAAGCGCATCCACATGATAAAAGATGGGGTGGAGGAAAATATGGTTTACAGAGGGAATTTAAATGAACTGTTTGCAGGCTTTGCAGGACATGATATAGAGGATATTGTAATCGAAGAACCGGAATTAGATGAGATATTTATGCATTATTATGAGGAGGAACAGATATGACATTATATATACATGAAATGAAAATGAATCTGAAAAGTCTGCTGATATGGGTCTTATGTGTAGGTGGCTTGTGCTTTGGCTGTATTTTACTCTATACAAGCCTGGAAGATTCCATACAGGAAATGGCAGATGCTTATTCCAATATGGGTGCTATGTCTGTTGCATTGGGTATGGATAAAATGAGCCTTGCCACCCTTACCGGTTTTTATGCGACGGAGATTGCAATGATGCATGGGTTAGGTGGGGCCATGTTTGCCGCCATTGTAGGGACAGGAATGCTGTCAAAGGAAGAGGCTTTACATACATCAGAATTTCTAAATGTCCTTCCTGTCAGCAGAGGGAATGTTCTGTTTCAGAAATATGCGGCACTGATAAGCAGTATTCTGGTATTTAATCTGGTGTGTGCAGCAATGTATGTTCTGGGATTTGTTGTGATGAAAGAGGATATATCTGCAAAGGAAATGCTGTTATATCATTTTGCACAGCTAATCATGCAGATAGAAATCGGAACGATATGTTTTATGATATCTGCATTTACAAAAAAGAGCCTTATGGGAGCGGGAATGGGTATTGCAATTCTTATGTTTGCCGCTGATATGATGTGCCGCATTATTCCGGCAATCGAAGATGTGAAATATATTACACCTTTTTATTATTCGAATGCTTCCGATATCTTTACCAGTGGAGAAATTAATGGTATAATGTTAGGAATTGGAAGCGGAATTACCGTAGCTTCGTTTATGATCGCATGGTTCCGGTATCGAGATAAGGATTTATAAAAGAGCAACAGTGATTTTCCGGTGTCAGGTAAAAAATATATATAGAAAAATGAGATAAAAGTTAGGATTTTTCAGATTATATCCGAGAAATCCTAGCTTTATTAGCTTATGTGGAGTTAGTTTGTTTTTCAATATTTAACAAGCTATTTAAATAAAAGCATAAACATCTCATTTTTACCTTGAAAAAACAATAATCTGGTGTAATAATTGTATACGCTATGATATAATTTGAAAAATAAAAAGAGCTGTTTTTTCTGACTGAATGGTAAGCTGTAAGGAGGATATTACAGCTATATTAGATTGTTTACAGGCAAGGAGGGGTTATGATAAAACCTAACAGAATTTTTACCATAAAAAATGGATTAAAAACGATATGGATAATATATGCAATTTTCAGTATTATGATTTGGCTGCCGAAGATAGATAACCTTTTGAAAAAAGACTACGCTGAGATATCAAAACACATTTTGCTGGATGATGATTGGAATATTACAATTAATGATAAATTTTATCAGGATGTTTCCCTGGATGATTTTCAGTTTACACCTGTTAAAAAAGGTGATCAGATTACGATGCAAAGACAGCTTCCCGGGGATTGGGAGAATATAATAGAGGGAGTATTGCGCTTACATATCAGGCAGACCTCTGTAAACATATATATTGATGATGAATTGATATATGAGTACGGTTCCGACAGGGTAAATCAGAACAAAACCGTTGGCAGTGGATTTCAGTTTATTAATTTTCCGGATAAGTATAAAGGAAAATCAATAAGGATTGAATTATATGTGTCTGAGAATAATGCATTGGCAAGATTTGATTCGATACGGATTTATGATTGGAAAAATGCATATAGAGTATTACTTACGGAAAACAGATTACCGATGTTTTTGGGGAGTTTTTTGGTTATTTTTGGTTTGTCTATCGTAATGATAACCACGTTTGCGGTGTTACAATCGCGAAAGTATATCAGAATATTTTGTATTTCAGCCTTTTCTATTTGTATGGGATTGTGGACACTGGCTTATTATAATGTTATTTTGGTTTATTCCATTCCGTTATATTCTGTATCCCTGATAGAATATATGGCGCTTTATCTGTCACCGCTTCCGCTGATTATTTATATGCATAAAAATGTTAAAAATCTTAAAAATAAAATCTTGAAAACAATCTATTGGATACTTTTTACCGTGCAGATGGTATTTGATGTTATTATATTGACTCTGCATACGAAAGACATTGTTCATTGTGCGGCAGTGTTAAAATATTTTCACATTCTTATTATTTGTCATTTGATTTATTTTACACTGATACTGATTATCAGTTTAAAAACCAGTGAAAGGCTAAATAGGTTTTATTTGGTTGGAATGCTGATTATTGCCGGATGCACAGGATATGATTTGGTAACTTACTATTATAACCGTTATCTTGGGGATACGTTCCTGACACTAAAAGGGGTATCTGCCATTGGGGTAATGATATTCATTTTTATTTTGATTTACACTTTTTATGCGAATCTGACAGAAAAAATGATGAAGGAAACGGAACGCAATTCCCTTATAAAGAGTGCATATACGGATGACCTGACACAGTTATCCAATCGTCGTTACTGCTCAGAGTATATGAAAAAAATACAGGTGGAAGGAATTCCGGAATATACAGTTGTCTGCTTTGATTTGAACAATTTAAAAACAACCAATGATACATATGGGCATGCAAAAGGAGACCTTTTGATCCAGAGTGCCGCCGATGTGCTTTTAGAAACATTTAAGGGGCATGGAATTGTTGGGAGAATGGGAGGAGATGAGTTCATTGCAATCTTAACGGATTCATATAAAGAAACAATAGAAGTGCTGATAAACAAATTTATTGATAATATTGGCAGGAAGAATCAGGAAATAGCCGATTTGAATTTATCCATCTCCTATGGTTATGCTTTAAGTTGTGAATCAGAAGAAAAAAATATAGAGAAAATATATCAAATAGCAGACGACCGTATGTATAAGAATAAGAGGCAATATAAGAAACAGAAGGCGAAATAATAAACATTTTAATATATCAGATCTGACTTGCAGCCAAGATAAAGAAAAATTTCCGATATTACCGATATCTTTACCAGTGGGGAAATTAATGGTATAATGTTAGGAATTGGAATTGCCGCAGCTTCGTTTACAATCGCATGGTTCCGGTATCGTGATAAGGATTTAGCTGTATGAGAATATAATGCAAAGTGCAAAAGGAGACATACAATGCAGGTCAGACGTGCAAAAGAACAGGATATAAGAAGAATTAACGAATTACTGTTTCAGGTGTGCCTTGTCCATCATAATGGCAGACCGGATTTGTTTAAATATGGGGCGAGGAAATATACAGATGAACAGCTGCAGCAAATTCTGGCAGATGACAGCAGGCCGGTTTTTGTGGCAGTAGATGATTCAGACAAGGTGCTTGGCTATGCCTTCTGCATATTTCAGCAGCATTTAGAAGATAACATTTTAACAGGTATTAAAACGCTTTATATAGATGATTTGTGTGTGGATGAAACCATTCGAGGACAGAATATAGGAAAAAGCATCTATGAATGGATTATTGATTTTGCAAAAGAGCAGGGATGTTATAATGTGACATTAAATGTGTGGAGCTGTAATCCTGGTGCTATGAAATTTTATGAGGCCTGTGGATTAACCCCGTATAAAATCGGAATGGAAAAGATATTATAGAATTAAGAGGAAAATCATGAGTATAAGAGCGACCCTGGCCGTGTGGGCCGGAAAAATCACAACTAAAATATTAAAATTGGCAGGAAGTGGCGGAACGTCATTGCCGGGTAAGGTGGTGCTAAAGTTATGTCCGGATATTTTGGGATGTCTGGCAAAGAATATGAAAATTATCTGTGTTACCGGAACCAATGGCAAAACTACTACGTGCCATATTATCAGGGATATGTTAGAGGCAAATGGAAATACTGTTTTTGGTAATGATGCAGGTGCCAATTTGCTTGGAGGTGTTGTGGCTGCATTTGTTTCGGCGGCTTCTATGGGGGGAAGAGTTGATAAGGATTATGCTCTGCTTGAGTGTGATGAGGCGGCTTTGAAATCCATTGTGGAACATTTTGGCGAACTGGATGTGACAGCTGTAGTGACAAATGTGTTCCGTGACCAGCTTGACCGATATGGTGAGGTTTTGACTACGGTAAATAAAATCCGTTTCGGGTTAGAACAGCTTCCAAATGTAAAGCTTGTATTAAATGCAGACTGTTCGCTGACTACCTCATTAAATGATTTATCTCATAGTGAAATCTATTATTACGGAGTAAATGGCCCTCTTTACGAGGGAACATCTTCAGATATATCTGATGCGGTATATTGTATTCATTGCAAGCACAAGTACCGCTACCACTATCATACATTTGGTCATTTGGGAGGCTTTTATTGTGATAAATGCGGCTATCAGAGGGTAACTCCCAATGTGGCACTGACAAAGGTAGTGGAATGGCGGGAGCAGTCATCTGTTGTCCGGATGGATGTGTTTGGAAAGACGGTGGAGGCGGAAGTGATGCTGCCCGGCGGCTATAACCTTTATAATGCCCTTGCAGCCGTTACCATTGCATCGTTGATTGGGCTTTCGCAGGATAAAATTATTGCTGTGCTTGGAGGGCTTACTACCCATTTCGGACGTATGGAACAGGTAGAATACCAGGGACACAAGTTGAATCTTGTATTAGTGAAAAATCCGGCAGGATTTAATGAGGTATTGCAGTTTTTGATTCAGCAAAGGCCGGAGGGTAATATTGTGTTTGGTTTAAATGATAACTACGCAGACGGTAAGGATATTTCATGGATTTATGACGTAGAGTTTGAAAGGCTGACAGAGGCGGCATCAGGTGCAAAGCATTTCTATTTTACGGGAAAACGTGCCTATGATATGCAGCTTAGATTAAAGTATGCGGATTTTGACACGACAAAGTTCAGTGTGGAAAAGGATTATAAGAAGTTGATTACGCAGCTTGGTCAGTCAGGCACGGGTACATTTTTGGTGCTGTCTTATACCTGTATGCTGGAGTTTCGGGATAAGCTTTCTGAGTTTGTACCCCTTAAGAAATATGCGCAGGAGTAATGAGCAGCGCATTCAGAAAGGAGTTTTTATGTCTGAATTACTTCACATTTGTCATTTGTATTACGATATACTGAATTTATATGGTGATAACGGTAACATCCGTACCATGGTGAAACGCCTTGAGTGGCGGGGGATTGAATCAAAGGTAACACAGCTTTCCTTTGGCGAGGTGGAGCTTTTAGAGGATTACGATATCATTTTTATTGGCGGCGGCCAGGATTTTGAGCAGGAGCTGTTGGTTAGGGATTTGTTTACCTATAAGGCGGACTGGTTAAAGGGTGAGATTGAAAAAGGAACAGTGATATTAGGAATCTGTGGCGGATATCAGATGCTTGGGAAATATTATGAGGCGGCAGACGGTACAAGGGTGGATTTCCTCGGCGGAATTGATGTCTATACCACTGCTTCTGACAGGAGAATGATTGGTAATTTTATCTATGAGTATACAGGGGAAAATGGCGAAACCTTCCCTGTTGTGGGCTTTGAAAACCATAATGGGCAGACCTGGCTTGGGGATAATGTAAAGCCTATGGGCAGGATTGTAAAGGGTTTTGGTAATAACGGTGAGGACGGTACAGAGGGTGCAAGATATAAAAATGTATTTGCCACCTATTCCCACGGTCCGCTGCTGCCTAAAAATGCAGGAATTGCCGATGAATTGTTGTCAATTGCTTACCGGCGCAAATATAATGCAGAACTTCCGTCATTAGAGCATGAGATGGAGGATGCTGCACTAAATGATATTAAGCAGCAGCTGGGGTGCTGATTTTATATGTCTGTGAAAAGTTTTGTCTTATCTAATCTCAAAGCATTCCGAGGTGGAGTTTCATACTTATTCCAATGGTTAAGGGTATCAAGCATGTGTTGACTCATGGCCAGGCTGTGGTGTAAATGTCTGTTTGGATGGATTTGATACCCTTAAATTCTTCTGGTTTTTCGATAAGAATCTGAAAAATTCCGATATTGTGTTTAATTAATTTTTTGTTGATTCCGGTCTGTATTTTTGTATGCTATACATAATTTTATGTAAAATGATAGATTTTGATAATTCCATACGAATATATAGTGTAAGGAACTTATTGAAGGAGGAAATAACTTGCGGATAACAGAACACAATTATCTGGAACAACTAAATTACGGGAATGAAGCGGCATTAGAATATGTTGTGAAAACCTATGGCGGTCTGGTTAAGTCTGTTGTAAAAAGACATCTGTATAACCTGCAGCAGTACGAAGAAGATTGTATAAATGACGTATATTTTGCGGTGTGGACACACATTTCCAATTATTGCCCGGAAAGAAATTCATTTGCAAATTGGATTGCGGGAATTGCGAGATTGAAGTCTCTGGATTATGTAAGAAAATATTTGTCCGGCGGTAAGGAAGTGTATTTAGAGGAGGCAGTGCTAAACAATATTCTGACAGAAAACATTGATGACGAACTGTCAGGGCAGGAGATTTCAAAGGAAATGGAGCAAATGCTGTCATGTTTAAAGGAAGAAGATAGGGAGCTGTTTTACAGATTATACGTGAATGAACAGACAATGGATGAGATTCAGGAACAGATGGAAACAGATAAAACTGTGTTATATAACCGGTTATCCAGAGCAAAGAAAAGGCTGCGTAAAAGGTATGGAAGGGCGTGAACAGTATGGAAGAAAAAATGTATGAATTATTAAATGACATGGATCAGCATTTGAACCGGTATAAGGAAGAAGAAATATCAAAAACGGAAGTAAAAAAGGTGATGAGAGCGTTTAGAAAACGCAGATATGAGGGAGAAGGCAGGAGGGCGGTGACAAGAAAAAATGTGCGCATAGCGGCGGCATTTCTTATCTTATTCGGTGTTGGGGTTTTCGCATATAATCCGGTTTCGGCGCAGGTGAATAT
>JAIDHZ010000151.1 GCA_029052995.1 Lachnospiraceae bacterium
GTTTGTATATCTGATGCTTCAACCCTTAATATGAAAGAGTTGAAGCATCAGACTCTGCCACCTGACAGCAATTTCAAGACTTCCAGGGTCTTCCTTATTAACTTTGTTCCAGCCTGGCGGGCAGTATATGTGTCATAAACTGATGAAGCATATAGCATTGCAACGTCATATTCTATTTCTCCACTAAATCCTGAATCATATATTGACCATCTGTTTTTCTTTCGTCATAGTCACACACCTGCTATCTCCATATTTCCGCATAAATTTTCTAGTATCTTCCCGTATCTGCAACCTCGTTTTATTTCCGCAGACAAGGCAGCGTATCCATTCTGTTTTTTTCATAATCACACCCCTTCATATTTAGTATTTGGAAGTACAATACAAATACTTAATCTACTGTTTTCATATTTTGCAGATATCGTTCCATTCATCTGCTCAATTAGCGTTCTAGCAATCGCTAATCCTAAGCCTGTGGATTTTCTGGCAGCTTCAACGGTATAAAATCGGTCAAACAGCTTACCAATCTGTACTTCGTTCAAGCCAGACGCTGTATTTGTAAAGGTAATTTCGCCTGTCTCGGATAATGTGATATCCAAATCGCCGTCACTATACTTAATTGCATTGTTCAAAAGATTGGAAAACACACGAGCTAAAGCGGAACGGTCAAGCGTTCGGATAACTTTGCCTTGCGGCATTTGTATCTCAGGGACAATGCCCCGTTCATTCAGAGCGGTATAAAATGCGGCGATGCTTTCCTCCAATATGCTGCCGATTGCCACTGGTTCTTTTACTGCATTTCCTTCGCTTGAAACAATGACAGAGTAACGGAAAAGTTCCTCGGTGAGCTGTGTTAATATTTCCGTTCGGTTCCTGATGATTTCCAGATACCGTTTCACCGCTTCCGATTTGTCCTCTTGTTCCAGTAAATCCAGATATCCGCAAATGGCGGTCAGAGGTGTGCGCAAATCGTGAGAAATATTGGTGACTGCATTTTTGAGTTCGGTATCTCCCTGCGTGAAGCGGTGTTGCTGAGCACGAAGTTTGCGAAGCTGAATATTCATAGCGTTCGCCAGACTTCTCATATACTTATCGCCGGTTGAAATATCAATCAGCGTATTGGTAACGGTTACGAGCCTATCGGCAAAGGCAGTTTCGATTTCCTTTGCAGCTTTTTGTAAGAGATGAATTTTTACAAACAGGGCAATGATAATCACAGCCATAATGCCGACTAAAACCCATAACCATATTTCCATAGCATTCTCCCTATTTCAAATCTTTCTTTTTGAAAAAAATCACTCCTGCCCCGGTTGTTAAAATTGTAATAATTAACGAGTATATTGGCAGCCTTGATATATGTACAGCTTCTAATGACATACATTGTACTACTTGTCCACCGGGGACAAAATCATAAAAGAATTGAACAACATTACGCTCTTTGTCCTCAAGATACTTAGGATTTGGAAGTTCCTTATATTCCTGACCGGCTTCGGTTATAGCAAGTCCCATATTGGTTTTAGGTTCACTTAACATTTTATTCATTTGTGCTCCAACAACCAAAAACAGAACAGCCAACAAAATGCAGATGATTGCAGTAATCGCCTTGTTACGATTGAGCATAGAAATTAATGTGAAAATCGAAGAAAAGGCAACAGCAAGGACAAGTGCAGCTAATGAAAACAGCAAAACCAATTTAATATCCATTTCAAAAAAACCAAGCAGCGAGACTCCGATACAAAGAAACGGAAGAAAGAACATGATGCTCATAGCAATGCTAACGATTGCAGAAGTTATAAAGTTTGCCAAATAAATATAAGCTCTCTTATGACCTATCACGATCTTGTTCCGCATTGTTCCATCACTATATTCTGTGCCAATAAACAAACTGCAAAATACGGCCATAACAATCCCGATGAACAGGGTGCAGCCAAAAAAACCGTTGTCTATGTTATTGATAGCCCCCGTTTGCTTCATATCCGCATACTTCATTACAGGGAAAAACACACCCGCTGCAAACATAAATGCTATTCCAATCCAAAAGAATTTATCCCTTTTCAATCGCATAAAATTTGCCGATAATAGCTTACTCATTTCCTTTACCTCCCACCAAACTGACATAATAGCTTTCTAAGCTTTCATCTCTCTCTTGCATAGAAACCACTTCACAAGCTTCTTTAGACAATGCCATAGTAAGCTTGGAAACATTGACCTTTGCGAACACATCTGCCACTCGTTCAGAGATGATGTTATATTCTATCTTCATTCCGTCCAGAACACGGGCAAGGGCTTTTACATTGATTACTTCAATGCGGACACATTTTCGGCAGGCTTCTTCCAATTCTTTTGCGCTGATTTCTTTTACCATTCGTCCGCTATCAATAAAGCCGTAGTGTGTGGCAATCCGTGACAATTCATCGAGAATATGACTCGAAATCAAAACTGTGATTTGATGTTCACGGTTCAGTTTTAATATCAATTCCCGCATTTCGATAATACCTTGAGGGTCAAGACCGTTTATCGGCTCATCTAATACCAAAAAATCAGGATCGCCAACAAGTGCTATGGCAATTCCTAATCTCTGGCGCATACCGAGAGAAAAGTTTTTTGCCTGTTTTTTCCCGGTATTTCCGAGTCCAACTAATTTCAGAATGTCGGCGAGTCCATCATAAGACGGAAGACCAAGAATGCGGTATTGCTGTTTTAAGTTATCCTCTGCCGTCATATCAAGATAAATAGATGGTGTTTCTACAACAGCCCCCATTCGTCTGCGTGACTTAACAACCTCCTTATCAGTGTTTTTCTTGCCATATAGCGTATAATCACCAGATGTAGGCTCTTGCAGACCGCAGATTAGTCGGATAAGCGTTGTTTTGCCAGCACCATTTTTTCCAACGAAGCCATAGATTGACCCTTTGGGGACATTCATAGACAGCCCGTTTAACGCTTTGAACCCTTTATAGTTTTTGCTCAAGGCGTTTGTTTTGAGAACAAATTCCATAAAAATAACCTCCGTTATGTGATGCTGACATTCTACTTCAAAACAGTTGAGAAAACGGTAAAGGAAACAGTTGAGAAATAGTTGAGATTTATGTTTCTTTCATTTTGAAGCCGATACCCCATACCGCCTCAATATACTCTTTGTCTGTTCCATTACGGAGCTTTGCTCGTAAATGACTGATGTGGGTTTTCAGCGAATTTTCTGTGCAATCGGGAGTATCTTCACTGATACGGTCTAACAATCGTGATTTGGTTATAATCTGTGTTGGATTTTGCATAAGCAGTTTGAGAATAGCGTATTCCGTTCTGGTTAGTTTCATTTCATTTGTTCCGATGGTTACAATGTGTGTATCCGTATTAAGAGTTATATCATCAAAGGTTAGGGTAGAAGCGACAGGAGCAATTACAGAATCCCGAAGCTGTACGGCAATTCTGGCTAAAAGTTCCTTTGTATTGAATGGCTTTGTTACATAGTCAGCGGCACCGCCAAGCAACAAATCGACCTTATGATCAATATCAACCTTTGCGCTCAATATAATAACAGGTATCCTTTCTATCTGCGGAAGTACTTCCTCTCCGTTTAATCCCGGCAGCATTAAATCAAGCAGCACAAGGTCTGGTTTGGACTGGGATAAAACAAACAGAGCCTCCGTTCCAGAATAAGCACGGGAAACACGATACCCCTCTTTTTCGAGCGCTTCTTCAAGCACATTTCCAATATAAATATCATCGTCAATAATCAAAATGTTTTTCAATGTCAGTCATCTCCATTTCGCATTTTGTTTATCTTTAATCTGCCATCAACAGGCTTCTTGGCTTCTTTAGGTATAAGCCATACTCGGCTCAAGCGAACAACACCGTCTATTCTATTTTCACTGCATAATATCTGTATTCATCGTTCAGAAATATTCCACTTTTGAGCCGCTTCCTGTACCGTCATATACTCAAACATAACAAACCTCCTTAAAATGCTGTATATATTATACTCGGTTGACCGAATAATAGCAACTGATGAAATTTGAACTTTTTTGAAAAGAAAAGCAGCAGAACATTGCACCCTGCTGCCTGTCTGCTATGCGAAAATGATTTCTTTATTCACAATCCCCATCACACACGCCCATTTGCTCAAATATTGTTTTCTCCATATACTACAATGCCGATACACGGACATTCCATACAATCATTACTATAAGGAGGCAGGTATTATGAAAACCCATAATCCCTGTTTCTACTTTCCCCAATTTTTATTTTCTCAACATTCTTACTCCCAATTGCAATTCAAAACAGCAGCTTATCATCATTTCCTGTCCCTCTGCTTTTTCTGAACCTTATCCTTCACTCCACAATGCTTCTTCCAATACTCATACTCTTTCAGAAATTCGTCATAAACCGTCATCTTATCTTTCATGCTTTTCATTTTGACTTCGTCATACCCCATGCCTATTCTCTGCCACCTTACCCCTTTATCTTTCTGCATTGTTTGATGCGCTCTGCCGGCTTCCCTTTCTTTTAAAATCTGCTCTTTCTGCCTGAGCCGTTCTTTTATGATTGTGGGAGCTATCGTTTTGTTCCCATTTGTTTTCTTTCACTCTGTACAGGCTGACTTAATTTCTGAATCTGAAAATCAACATTTTTTGAATCATACGCATTTCTGCGGCTATTCCACTAAAGGTTGACACTCTAAACCAGATATACTAAAATATGATTAATTATATATGTTTATAAGGAGCTTATAGCATGAAGAAAATACCTGCCCTTTTGCTTGCAATATGCCTTGCATTTTTTGTTACATGCACAGCATATGCAACTGCAGAAAATGGGGAAAATGAAGAACCTACAACTGAACATCCTGAAACAACAGAATACCCGGATGACCCGACAAGACAACCTGATTTGGTTTCCAATGCTGCCATCGTTATTGATTCTATCAGCGGTCAGATTTTATATGAAAAAAATGCTCAGGAAAAAAAATATCCTGCCAGTATCACTAAAATCATGACCACAATTCTGGCATTAGAAAAAAGCACAAATTTGAGCGAAACCATAACCATATCTGAAAATGCCGTATGGGATGTGGACAGGGGTTCCTCCCTGATTGGTTTGGATGTGGGTGAAAAAATCACGCTTGAAGACTGCTTATATGCCGCCATGCTATACTCTGACAACTCCTGTGCCTATGCACTGGCAGAATATGTGGCAGGTGATATCAAATCCTTTGCAGATGTAATGAATGCAAAAGCAAAGGAGATTGGCTGTGAAAACACACACTTCGTAACCCCTAACGGTCTGCATGATGACAATCATTATACCTGCGCACATGACATGGCATTAATCACAAAATATGCACTGCAGAATGAAAAATTCCGGGAAATTGCAGGTACACTTTCCTATGTGGTTCCCGCTACTAATCTGGCAGATGAAGAAAGGACCCTTTGGAATGGAAATAAAATGATTAAACCTGCGGAAGACAGTTATTATGAATACTGTGAAGGTGGTAAGACAGGTTATACCACTGCAGCCAATAATACTCTGGTTACATTTTCCAAAAAGGATGGCTTGGAATTAATCTGTGTAATTATGGATTGTGATGGTTGGAAATACTCTTATACCGATTCTAAAGCACTATATAATTATTGCTATAATAACTATACTTATTTTTATCCCTTATCTGATTTCTCCTTTGATTCAGAACATACAGACGAAGAAGAAAATAACAAAATTTTACAAAATTATTACAACAGTTTGAATCATGAACTAATGGATTTATCTGTAGATAAAGATTTTTCACTTTTAGTAAATAAATCCTTGGATACAACACAGATAAAAAAAGAAATAAAATTATATGATGAGGCAAAAGATGACATATTAGGAGAATTTTCTTTTATCTATGATGGAGCAGTTCTTGGCACTACCCAGATTAAAAGTTCAACTCCATTACTTTCATCTTCCATGGCAAAGAAAGATAAAAAACAGACTTCTTCCATATGGAAAAAAATCAGTAAGATTGCACTTATAGTTTTAGCAGTAATTGTCGCTATCATTGTATTGATATTATTTTCCCTGTTGTTAGGCACTATTGTCCGCCATGTAAAACATCGTCGCAGTCACCGTTACCGCTACCGCAGGAAGCGGAAAAAACGTGATGATGATTACTTTTTTTAAATGAGGGCATGATATGACAAATGATGATACAAATCCAATTAAAATTATAGAGGAATCAAATTCTAAAACACTTGATTACTTTAATAAAACCTATGTGCACAATCTAGAGTTAGTGCAAAGCTTAAAAACGGAACTATTCGAGTTAAAGGTTCAGATAGAAACGCTTGAGAAAACTAAGGATTTATATACCTATAATACGGATAATCGCCGGAGTGTATTTTCACCAATTGCCAATGAACAAAATACCTCCATAACAAAAGGGAAACAAATTGCACTACAGATAAAAGATTTACAGGATGTCAAAGGCAGTTTGGAAAATCGTATTGCTGATTTAGAACAGGATATCATATTTTATAAAGAACAGGTAGAAATGCTTTCTAAGGCAGGCAAATGTATCCACACAATACTAACCGAAAAAAATCATTCTGATGATGACATTTTAGAAGAAGGGAACGCTATTGAATATATAGAGACAGAAGATGTAGAATCAAAAGCAAAACACGCTTATAAAATGATGATGCTGGAAGATTATTCATGTTATAATTTTGCCAGACAATTAGACCAAACCGTAAAACAGGAGTTGATTTCAAATCTTAACAAATTAGATGTTTTGAAATGGCTGTTACACTCAGATCTTGGCCGTGCCAAGGTAACATTATCTGAACTACACAACTCTTCCCAGAATGTTTTGGAATCCTTAGATATTGTACTGGAACAACTAAATTATACTATTGATGCGAAACAATCAATTTTGGAGCAGGTTGAAAAGCTTATAGATGGATTTCGAAAAAAACATTCGGAATGCATTATTGAAGCAACTTGTGATTGTACGGAGCATGAATTGAACCTTCCATCAGTAATTACCATCCGTTTACTTCGTATGCTTAGAGAGGTCTTTGACAATATTTTTAAACATTCCAACGCAAACATGGTTACTGCTAAAATTTTTATCAGCAACCGCTTAATTGATGTATTTGTCAGTGATAATGGTGTCGGTATTCCGGAAGATTATCTTGACCGGTCAGACTGGCATTCTGGACTTCACAGATTACATGAAACCATTTATCAGTTAGATGGTAAACTGGATATTCAGGGAGATTTAATATCGGGAACCAGCATTAGATTTTCTTTTCCAATTAAAAAATAGTAAGAATAAAATATCAAAACACTATTTTCTCTTTAACAAATTATTTAGAATTTTATAAGCGGTTATATTTATATATTTATTTTATTGGTATAACAACAAAACATGGAGGATATAT
>JAIDHZ010000152.1 GCA_029052995.1 Lachnospiraceae bacterium
CTCGTGGGCTCGGAGATGTGTATAATAGACATATTTAAAGGGCCATACGATATCGCTGTTATCAATTGGTGTTGGATTTCAGAAAGAGGTTACCGGAAGAGAAAATATATTATTATCCGGTATGCTTTTAGGTTTTTCAGAGGAAGAGATAAGAGAAAAAATGCCACAAATCATTGAGTTTGCAGAATTAGGGAAATTTATTGATATGCCGGTAAAGACCTATTCCAGCGGTATGCATTCCAAGCTCGCATTTTCCATTACGGCAAATCTCGAGACCGAGATTATGCTGATAGATGAGGTATTAAGTGTTGGTGATGAACGCTTTAAGAAGAAAAGCTATGCCAAGATGAAGGAATTGATTTCTAACAGGGACCGCACGGTTGTAATTGTATCCCACAGTATAAGCACATTGCGGGATTTATGTGATAAGGTTATGTGGATGCATGACGGGGTTATTAAGAAAATCGGTGATCCGGACCCTGTTTTGGAAGAATATCAGGAGTTTATGAAATAGTGATAAATCGGTTGATTAAGTGGTTTGTATTCAAATGCATATATCCATTTTGGTATTTTATACACGCAGGGAAGAAAATAGATAACAGGAAAATCCTTTTTGTGGAGAACCATCAGGACACACTATCAGATAATTTCAAGCTTTTATACGAAGAATTAGCGCATAGAGGATATGAATTACATGTGCACTATCTGAAGGTAGCAGGTTCAAAGTGGAAGAATATCATTGTGAGATCCCTTGGGTTGCTTGCTGATATGGCAACGGCAAACTGTGTATTTATCAGCGAATCTAACAGTGTATTCGGTGCTTTTAAGCTCCGTGAGGAAACGAAGCTTGTGCAGCTTTGGCATGCCTGTGGAGCTTTTAAAAAATGGGGCTTCAGTGTGGCGGACCATAGCTTTGGAGATGACAGAAAAGAACTGTTAATGTATTCCGGCCATCGCAATTACAGCCTAGTGCCTGTGAGTGGCGAGGCGGTATGCTGGGCATACGAGGAGGCATTTGGGTTACAGGACAAAGGTGGAATAGTAAAGCCTTTGGGAGTGAGCCGGACAGATGTGTATTTTGATAAGCAGAGGAAAGAACAGGCAGAATTTAAACTTTCGCAGTTAAGTTTACCGGTAAAGAGTAGAAAAATCATATTGTATGCACCCACATTCCGAGGGGATATCAGGAATGCGAAGGCGCCGGACAGACTTGATCTTAATGCATTTTACGATAGATTTCACGAAGATTATGTATTGTTGATAAAGCATCATCCTTTTATTAAAACACCAATGGTAATTTCTAAGGCTTTGTCTGATACTGTTATGGAGATTAGGGATGAGCTTACAATGGATGAGCTTTTGCTGACAGCGGATATTTGTATCACGGATTATTCTTCTGTGATATTCGAGTATGCTTTAATGGACAGGCCTATAATGTTTTTTGCCTATGATTTGGAGGAATATTATGATGAAAGGGGATTTTTTTATCCTTATGAGAAATTCGTGCCGGGAGAGGTTGCTGCGGATATGCAGGAATTGGTGAAGTGTATAGAAAATATCAATTCATATGATTATGAACGGCTGGCAGAGTTCAGAAGCAGGTATATGGGTGGATGTGACGGGCATGCTACAGAACGGATACTTGCAGAGCTGTTTTAATAAAAAGCATTTGATGACAGGAGGCAAAGATGAAAGGGAGTAATGTGTTTGGAGTTGTACTGGCGGGAGGAAAAGGAACCCGTATGGGAAATGTGGAAAAGCCGAAGCAGTTTATGGAAATCGGAAATAAACCGATTATAATCCACACTATAGAGAAATTTGTTATGAATTCAACCTTTGAAAAGGTGTTGGTATTGTCACCTAAGCAGTGGATTAAGCATACAGAGGATTTGGTTAGAAAGTATATTGTTAAACCTGAATGTGTTGTGGTAATTGAAGGGGGAAATACCCGTAATGAAACAATTATGAATTCAATTGCATATATTGAAAAACTGGGTAAGTTAAATAATGATACAATAATTGTCACACATGATTCAGTGCGCCCCTTTGTAACACACCGTATTTTGGAAGAAAACATCCGGTATGCGATGGAGGTTGGTGCGTGTGATACGGTAATTCCTGCGACGGATACAATTGTCGAGAGTAAAGATCACACACTGATTTCTGCAATTCCCGACCGTTCAGTGATGTATCAGGGACAGACCCCACAGTCCTTTAAGGCAGTAAAGCTTAGGGATTTGTATAACGGATTGACAGCGGAGGAGAAGAGCATTCTAACAGATGCCTGTAAAATTATGGTTATAAAGGGAGAAAAGGTACGTTTGGTTGAGGGGGAAGTGTCTAATATTAAAATCACTTATCCATATGATTTGAGAGTTGCGGAAGCACTATTGGGAAATACGCAGTAAATCTGTAATGTTCATTAAAGATGAATTGGTTAAGTTCAAAAGGAAATGGAGTAGCATATGTTAAATGCAGTATATCAGTTAAAAGAGCCACGACAGTTTGAGATGGTATTTAAAGACATTACCTTTGACGACAAGCATATTATAGTAAGGCCGACTTACCTGTCAATATGTAATGCGGATCAGCGGTATTATCAGGGCTTACGTCCTAAAGAGGTTTTAAAACAAAAGCTTCCTATGGCATTAATCCATGAAGCGGTTGGAAGAGTTGTATATGACCCTTCAGAGACATTTAAGGTGGGAGATTTTGTGGTTATGATTCCGAATCTTCCTTATGAAGAGGATGAAGTGATTGCAGAAAATTACCTGCGCAGTTCCAGATTTCGGGCAAGCGGAACGGATGGCTTTTTACAGGAATATGTGTCAACTACTGCAGACCGTATTGTGAGGCTTCCTGATAATATTAATCCCTTGGTAGCGGCCTTTACAGAGATTGTAAGTGTAAGCTTTCATGCAATTGACCGTTTTGTGAAGACGGCGCATGTACGCAGAAACAGCGTAGGTGTGTGGGGAGACGGCAATGTGGGATATATTACATCTCTACTATTAAAGACAATGTATCCGGAGATGAAAGTTTATGTGATGGGAATGAATGAATCAAAGCTTAATGATTTTACCTTTGCGGATGAAACTTATCTTGTAAATGAAATTCCCGGGAATCTGCACATTGATCATGGTTTTGAATGTGTGGGGGGAAATGGAGCCCACAGGGCAATTAATCAGATTATTGATTATATTAATCCGGAAGGGACAATTGCAATTCTGGGGGTTTCAGAGGATCTTGCACCAATAAATACAAGAATGGTGCTCGAAAAGGGATTAAAGATTATGGGAAGCAGCCGGAGTGGAAGGAATGATTTTGTAAATCTGGTTGAATTGTATAAAAAAAATCCTGAGATTTTGGAATATCTGGAAAATATTGTGGGTGAACAGATTGTGGTTCGTGAAGTCCGGGATATTGCCAGAGCCTTTGAAAAGGATATTCACAAACTGATTGGGAAAACAATTATGGTTTGGGAAAAATAGTATTTGATATAATGGGGCATATTAGTAAAAAATGAACAATAATGGAGGATAAGGAAGATGAAAATTGCAGTGGCAGGAACAGGTTATGTGGGGCTGTCTAATTCGATTTTGCTCTCACAGAACAATGAGGTATATGCGGTAGATATTATTCAGGAGAAGGTGGAGATGATTAATCAGCGTAAATCTCCGCTGGTAGATGCAGAGATAGAGGATTATCTGGCGAATAAAGAACTCAATCTGATTGCGACCACAGATGCAGAGGCAGCATATAAAGATGCAGAGTTTGTCATTATTTCCACGCCGACTAATTATGATCCGAAGAAAAATTATTTTGATACGTCTTCCGTTGAGGCAGTGATAAAACTAGTGATGGAGATTAATCCCAATGCGATTATGGTAATCAAATCAACAGTTCCGGTTGGATATACATTGTCTGTCAGGGAAAAATATAAGTGCGATAATATTATCTTTTCACCGGAATTTTTAAGGGAGGGAAGAGCCTTATATGATAATCTTTATCCGTCACGTATTATTGTGGGAGCTCCGTTAGAGGATGAGCGTTTGAAGAAAGCAGCACATACCTTTGCAGGGCTGCTGGCAGGTGGTGCCATTAAGGAGAATATTGATATTCTTTATACCAATCCGACAGAGGCGGAAGCGGTTAAGCTGTTCGCTAACACCTATTTGGCATTAAGAGTTGCATTCTTTAATGAGTTAGATACCTATGCAGAGGTACGGGGACTTAATTCCCGGCAGATTATTGAAGGAATCGGGCTTGACCCCCGTATCGGCACCCACTATAATAATCCCTCCTTTGGATATGGTGGATATTGTCTGCCTAAGGATACAAAGCAGCTTCGTGCTAACTTTGAGGACGTACCGAATAATATTATCGGTGCTATTGTGGAGGCCAACACAACCCGAAAGGATTTTATTGCCGAGCAGATTCTTGTTAAGGCCGGTTTTCCGGAAAAGAAGAATCCGGTTGTGGGAATTTACCGCTTAACCATGAAGGCAAATTCCGATAATTTCCGTCAGTCTTCAATTCAGGGTGTTATGAAGAGGATTAAGGCAAAGGGTGTTGAGGTTGTAATTTACGAGCCGACTCTTAAGGATGAAGATTTCTTTAATAGCAGGGTGATTCGAGATTTTGATGAATTTAAGAAAATGTCAGATGTGATTGTTGCAAACCGGAATAGTGAAGAGCTTTCTGATGTAGAGCAGAAGGTGTATACAAGGGATTTGTATGCCAGGGATTAGGAGATAGAAGATGGTTAATGTATTATGTGTCGGTATAACATTAATGATATTGCTGGGTGTGGCATTGTTTTTTCATGTTTTAATTAAAGTGACACCCGAAGAGGGCTGGACAAGTACAATTATGGCGATATTGACATTAGTATACATTACAGGTCTGTTCGGAAATACAATGCCTGCATTGGCCATTATGTGTGTTTTAGGTATTATTGGAATTGCTCTTGGAATTGTAAATCAAATAAAGCATAAAGAATGTAGAATCACGACGTTTGTTACACCGGCAATCGTGATGATAGTCTGTATGGCAGGATTTGCAGTTGTTGCCTTTCACGGCTTTCGTGTATGTAATTGGGATGAATTGTTTCAATGGGGAAAGGCTGCTAATTACATGGTAGAGCAAGACATACTGCCTAATGGTGATGCATTTTCAGGGTCGTCATTGTTGTTATCTAATACTACATTTTTTCATTATATTATGGCAAAGCTTTACTATGTTATTTCGGGTGAAATTGCGGAAAGTGATTATTATGTTTCCAATTTGTTACTGTGGTTTTCGGCTGTTATTCTGCCGTTGTCCGGCTGTGGATGGAAAGAATGGAAACGGGTATGGGGGTTTGGATTGTTTCATTTCATGCTTACAGCGATTATATTTGTACAGCCATATTATAATATATATACTGATCAGG
>JAIDHZ010000153.1 GCA_029052995.1 Lachnospiraceae bacterium
TTTATTTCTGTGGAACATATTTTTCTTGCCCTGTTGAAATACCCCAATAAGGCATTAAAGGGTTTATTTATGGGGTATGGTGTGACCTCTGAGAGGTTTTTAAGGGCACTGGCAGAAGTTCGTGGTAATCAGAGAGTGGACAGTGACAATCCGGAAGCGGTTTATGACAGTCTTGAAAAATACGGATATGATTTGGTTAAGCGTGCAAGGGAGCAGAAGCTTGACCCGGTTATCGGCAGGGATGTGGAAATTCGGAATATCATCCGAATTTTATCCAGAAAAACGAAGAATAATCCGGTGCTGATTGGTGAACCGGGTGTGGGTAAGACTGCGGCGGTAGAAGGTCTTGCACAGCGTATCGTGCGGGGCGATGTGCCAGAGGGCTTAAAGGATAAGCAGATTTTTGCGCTGGACATGGGAGCATTGATTGCCGGAGCAAAATACAGGGGTGAATTTGAGGAACGATTGAAGGCTGTACTTGATGAAGTGAAAAAATCTGACGGCGAGATTATTTTGTTTATTGATGAGCTCCATACGATTGTGGGTGCAGGAAAGACGGACGGCGCATTGGATGCCGGAAATATGCTAAAGCCTATGCTGGCAAGAGGTGAGCTTCACTGTATAGGTGCCACCACCTTAGATGAATACCGGAAGTATATTGAGACGGACGCAGCGTTGGAGCGGAGATTTCAGCCGGTTATGGTAGGTGAGCCTACGGTGGAGGATACTATTTCCATTTTGCGTGGCTTAAAGAACCGCTATGAGGTGTATCACGGTGTAAAGATTACAGACAGTGCCATTGTGGCAGCGGCAACTCTTTCTAACCGCTATATTTCCGACCGGTTTTTGCCGGATAAGGCTATTGATTTGGTGGATGAGGCATGTGCGCTGATTAAGACGGAGTTAGATTCCATGCCTGTACAGTTAGATGAGATTCAGCGTAGAATGATGCAGTTGGAGATTGAGGAGGCTGCCTTGAAAAATGAGGAGGACCGCCTGAGCAGAGAGCGTCTGGAACGGCTGCAGGAGGAGCTCAATGAATTGCAGGGAACCTTTGCCTCCATGAAGGCGGACTGGGATAATGAAAAAATGGGTGTTGACAAGATTCGCAACATTAAGGAAGAAATCCAGCAGGTTGAAAATGAGATTCAGATTGCACAAAGAGATTATGATTTGAATAAAGCGGCGGAGCTGCAGTATGGCAGGCTGCCACAGTTAAAAAAACAGCTGGAGGAATTGGAAGCAAAAGAAGGGGATAAGGAAAAGAGTCTGGTACATGAAAATGTGTCTGAGGAGGAGATTGCCGGGATTGTGTCAAAGTGGACCGGAATTCCGGTGTCAAAGCTGACGGAAAGCGAGAGGAACAAGACACTGCATTTGTCAGATGCGCTGCATGAGCGGGTGGTTGGACAGGATGAGGCGGTAGAGCTGGTTTCTGATTCCATTATCCGGTCAAAGGCAGGGGTGAAAGACCCCACCAAGCCTATCGGTTCCTTTTTGTTCCTTGGTCCTACCGGTGTGGGCAAGACGGAGCTTGCCAAGACCCTGGCACAGGCACTGTTTGACAATGAAGCCAATATGGTGAGAATTGACATGAGTGAATATATGGAGAAGCATTCCGTTGCCCGTCTGATTGGTGCGCCTCCGGGATATGTAGGCTATGATGAGGGTGGCCAGCTTACCGAGGCGGTCAGGAGAAAGCCCTATTCCGTGGTGCTCTTTGATGAGATTGAGAAGGCGCATCCCGATGTGTTTAATGTGCTGCTGCAGGTGTTGGATGACGGAAGAATCACGGATTCCAAGGGCAAGACGGTGGATTTTAAAAATACCATTTTAATTATGACTTCGAATATCGGCTCCGCCTATCTTTTGGAGGGGATTGATGAAAATGGTGCCATTACCCAGGAGGCAGGTAATCATGTCATGGAGGAGCTTAAGATGCATTTCCGGCCTGAATTTTTGAACCGTTTGGATGAAACCATACTATTTAAGCCGCTGACAAAGGAAAATATTGGTGGAATCATTGATTTGCTGGTGACGGAATTAAACAGCCGTCTGAAAGAAAAGGAGCTTAAGCTTGTCATTACGGAGGCAGCAAAGACTTATATTATGGAACATGGCTATGACCCGGTATATGGCGCAAGACCGTTAAAGCGTTATCTGCAAAAGCATGTGGATACCCTTGTGGCAAAGCTGATTTTGTCAGGGGAAGTCAGTGTGGAGGATACGATAACCGTGGATGTGGAAAACGGGGTGCTTGTGGCGATATGATAAAGATGCACAAAAATACAGATTATTCCCTCTATTCGCAAACATGGCGTATACATGGCTGCGAACACACTGGAAAAGGACAGCAGTATTTTATCAACAAATTTCTGAATAAAGAGGAACGCTCCGTATAGGGGCTTTTTTCTTTATTAAAATGG
>JAIDHZ010000154.1 GCA_029052995.1 Lachnospiraceae bacterium
GTTTTTGTATTTTGCGAGGAGAAGATGATATTTCCCGTGTTGAAGGAGAAAATGTGTATTTTTTTACGCATAAATTATCAGAGGAATACTATGTGTCGATATGCAGTATAATAGAAACTGATTTAGAAGAGTTGAAAAAACCCTTCCAGATAAAGATTGATGACATTTATGATGTTTTTAGTATTTAGTGCATAAACAGCTTGGATTTTTTTCCAATTTAGAGTATAATAAGCGCATAAGCGTTAATTTTAAGAAAACGGAGGATTTTTACATGTTAGTTTCAGCAACAGAAATGTTAAAGAAGGCAAAGGCCGGAAAGTATGCAGTTGGTCAGTTCAACATTAACAATTTAGAGTGGACAAAGTCTATATTATTGACTGCACAGGAATTGAACAGTCCTGTCATTCTTGGTGTGTCAGAGGGTGCCGGAAAGTATATGACAGGCTTTAAGACAGTTACTGCCATGGTTAAGGCAATGGACGAGGAACTTGGTATTACGGTTCCGGTAGCGCTTCATTTAGACCACGGCACTTATGAAGGATGCTACAAGTGTATTAAAGCAGGATTTACTTCTATTATGTTTGACGGTTCTCATTATCCGATTGAGGAGAATATTGAAAAGACTAAGGAGTTAGTTGCTGTTGCCCACAATATGGGTATGTCCATCGAGGCAGAGGTTGGTTCTATCGGTGGTGAGGAAGATGGTGTTGTTGGCGCCGGTGAGTGTGCTGACCCTGATGAGTGTAAGGCAATTGCTGATTTGGGCGTGGACATGCTTGCAGCTGGTATCGGTAATATCCATGGAAAATATCCTGATAACTGGGCAGGACTTAGCTTTGAGACACTTGCTGCGGTTCAGGAAAAGACTGGTGTTATGCCATTAGTGCTTCATGGCGGTACAGGCATTCCAGAAGATATGATTAAGAAAGCAATTTCCCTTGGCGTTTCCAAGATTAATGTAAATACGGAATGTCAGTTGTCCTTCCAGGAAGCTACCCGTAAGTATATTGAAGCCGGTAAGGATTTAGAGGGCAAGGGCTTTGACCCCCGTAAATTACTTGCACCAGGTGCGGAAGCAATTAAGGCAACCGTTAAGGAGAAGATGGAGTTGTTTGGTTCTGTAGGCAAGGCATAATTTTAAGTGGATAGATGTAGTTCAATACAGAATTTAAAAAGACAATAAAATAAAGAAATAATATCAAGTGGAAGCCGGTCACATTATTGTGGCTGGCTTCCTGTTTTAGATTGAGTAAATTAATTTTTGACTAAAAAAACAACAATCCAGTTTTAATTGGTGTGTTTCCTGACAAAATATAGTGAATGGCTTTGTACTTGGTCTGATGGTGGATTTGAAAGGGGATTATCAGATTCTTTCCAACCGGGAGAGCGGGTTTGGATGTTATGATGTTATATACTTATAGTTAAATCGGGGCGACGGGATTTGAACCCACGACCTCTTAGTCCCGAACCAAGCGCTCTACCAAACTGAGCCACGCCCCGATACAACTATTTGATAATACACCGTTTATGAAAAAAAAGCAATAGTATTATTCAAAAAAATGTTAAAAAAGTAAAAATATTTTTGATTTGAAATAAGAAAAAAAGCAAATACTAATTTTGCAATGATTTAAATTGCAGAAACTGGTTGATTATTGTTCAAATAATGTTAAAGTACCAAGTCGATTGGAGGGATTTTGTGGATTCTAATTTCTTGTATAACTACAATTTAGGTTTAATACCTGCTGCTTTGGATTCTGAAGCCTTGTATGACGACAGTGACTCATCATATTTAGAACAGCTGATGAATGGTAAGGATGAAATTGATAAGCAAAATGTAATTGACCACATGGGAGAGTTTTCATGTCGGGAAGAGATGGCACGTTTTGTTGAAAATAAGCAGCTGCCGAGAATCACAAGGTAAAATAGTAAAATAGGGGAGGAAAACCTGGTTCATTTCATATAAAGAATGTCAACCTTAAATGAAAAAATGGTTGACAAGTTAATGATGACATAGTAAGCTTTATGTATTGTCAACCTACGTCTGCTGTTTGGGTTGACGATGGGAAGAGAGGTACATAATTATGAAATCAAAATTAACAACAGCACAAATCACGAAAATTGCACTGATGATTGCATTTGTCAGCGTATCTTCGTATATTATCATTCCTCTGCCATTTACACCGATTGCTATTACCGGACAGACTCTGGTGATTAACCTGATAGCCATGGTGCTGACGCCGAAGGAGGCATTGTTTACCACCTGCTGTTACTGGATGTTGGGGTTTGTAGGCGCTCCGGTTTTTTCCGGCGGAACCTCAGGACCCGGCAAAATGCTTGGACCAAGCGGGGGGTATTGTGTAGGGTTTATTATCGCTGCGGTTTTAATTGCCTGGTTAAGAGGTAAAAAATATAATCCCATCCGTTACAGTCTGGTTGGTGTTTTTGTGGGGATGCCGACACTTTATGGTATTGCCCTGGTATGGATGAAGCTGATGACAGACATGACATGGGAGGCCGCATTTGTTGCCAGTGTATTGCCCTTTATTCCCCTGGAGTTGGTAAAAATCGCTGGAGCAGTACTTTTGGCAAAGCCGATTCAGAGTGCCTTTTATGCGTTGGAGGCAACCGGAGGAAAGGTGGCAGAAAACAAATTGTGATAATGTTGTGAATTATATAAAAAGTGCTTGCATTTTGGTAATAACAGGTATAGAATGTCCAAAGTTGAACAGTTCGAAATTGAACAATTTAACTTTGGGCATTTTATATTCTATGGAAGGAGGTGGCAGCTTGTTAGCACATACAGAATGCGATTTTGAACATGCATGCAAGGTGCCTGACGGAGAGCAGCATGTCTTGTATCAACTAAAGGCATTAGACCATATGGTAAAAAAACAGATGCAGATAACCATGAAAGAAAATGGACTGGATTTCATGTCGCCAATGAATATATGGATTATTGAATACCTGAAATGTAATGAGGATAGCGATATTTACCAAAAGGATATAGAAAAAATGTTCCGTATGGAAAAGTCTACTTTGGCGGCAATGTTAAAGACCATGGAAGAGAAAGGATATATCAGGCGTCTGGGTGTCAAAGGGGATGCAAGATTGAAAAAGGTCTGTCTGGCAGAGGCAGGATTTGCCTGTATAGAGAAGCTGGAAAAGGCTAAGGAAGCATTAGACCGGAAAATAATGGAAGGTTTAAGTAAAGAGGAGGTTGAAATCTTCTTTCGGGTAATCCGGCACATGCAGGGAAACCTGAACGCATAGAGACGAATGCAATTTTCATATAAAAAATATTAGTTGGGAGATGAAAGGATGATAAAGACATTAGCAAAACACATTAACGGTTTCGTAAAAGACTCCATTTTGACCCCCTGTTTTATGATTGGCGAGGTCATACTGGAAATGATTATTCCGTTAATGATGGGGGCCATTATTGATAATGGTGTGGAACAGGGCGACATTAACTATATTTGCAAAATGGGTATTTTGATGGTGCTTGTGGCGGCCTTAAGCCTGACAGGCGGTGTGCTTGGCGGGAAGTACGGTGCAAGGGCATCTGCGGGATTTGCAAGAAATTTACGAAAGGCAATGTATGAAAACATTCAGACCTTTTCATTTGCCAATATTGACAAATTTTCCACGGCGGGACTTGTCACCAGAATGACGACCGATGTAACGAATATACAAAATGCATATCAGATGCTTCTGCGAATGTGCTTTCGTGCACCCTTCAGCCTTATTATTGCAATGATTATGTCATTTCTGATTAGCCCGAGGCTTGCCGGAATTTATCTGACTGCAATGCTGGTGCTTGGCTGTATTTTAATTTTCATGGTGAGACTTGCCATGAAGTACTTTAATCAGGTGTTCCGTAAATATGATGATTTAAATGAGAGCGTGCAGGAGAATGTATCGGCTATCCGTGTAGTAAAAGCATTTGTGCGTGAGGATTATGAAAAGAACCGGTTTACTAAAGCGGCTGAAAATGTATATAAAATGTTTGTAAAGGCAGAAAGTATTGTTGTTTTAAATATGCCGGTTATGCAGGCAACGATATACACCTGTATTTTACTGATCTCCTGGATTGGGGCAAAAATGGTGGTGGGAAGCGAATTGGGAACAGGTGATTTGATGAGTATGTTTTCCTACTGCATGAATATTTTAATGAGCCTGATGATGCTGGCCATGATATTTGTTATGCTGTCCATGAGTATTGCCAGTGCAGAAAGAATTGCGGAGGTGTTAAATGAGGATAGCACCCTGAAAAATCCGGAAGCACCGGTTATGGAGGTAAAGGATGGTAGTATCCGTTTTGACCATGTGAATTTCAGTTACACTTTGGAGACGTCTCTTGGCACCACTGGGAAGGACGGCGGAAATAAGGAGGACACGGGAGATTGGGTATTAAAGGATATTAACCTGGATATTCATTCCGGGGAGACTATTGGCATCATCGGTGGAACAGGAAGTGCGAAGACTTCCCTAGTCAATTTAGTCAGCAGAATCTATGATGTGTCAGAGGGAAGTATTTCTGTAGGCGGTAAAGATGTGAGAAGCTATGATATGGAAATCCTTCGGAATCAGGTGGCAGTGGTATTACAGAAAAATGTATTGTTTTCCGGCACGATTTTAGAAAACCTGCGTTGGGGTGATAAGGATGCAAGTGAAGAGGAGTGTATCAGAGCCTGTAAGCTTGCTTGCGCAGATGATTTTATCGAGAGCTTTCCGGAGAAGTATAACACTTATATCGAGCAGGGCGGAACCAATGTTTCCGGCGGACAAAAGCAGCGTATTTGTATTGCAAGGGCTTTGCTGAAAAAACCCAAGATTTTAATTTTGGATGATTCCACCAGTGCGGTTGACACGGCAACGGATGCAAAAATCCGCAAGGCATTCCGTGAGGAAATACCTAATACCACAAAGCTGATTATTGCGCAGCGTATCAGCAGTGTGCAGGATGCCGATAGAATCATTGTTATGGAAAACGGCGAAATTAACGGGTTCGGCACCCATGAGGAATTACTTGCCAATAATGAAATTTATCGCGATATTTATGAGTCACAGACACAGGGTGGCGGCGATTTTGATGAACAGTAGGGAGGTGTGGGAAAGATGCCAGAAGTAAAAAATAAAATAAATGATTCAAAAGATATGACAAATCATGTGTCACAGGAAAATGCAGAAACAAATTCCGGACAGGAAATTGGGGATAATCACAGGCCGAAGCATGGACCGGGTTCTAAACCGCCCAGAGGCGTAAAGGTTGGGCCGAAGATTGAAAACCCGGGACAGGTGTTAAAGCGTCTTTTTGCCTATGTGATGAAGGACTATAAAATTCATATTGTTGTGGTTGTCATCTGCATTTTTGCAAGCGTGCTTTGCAATGTACAGGGAACCCTGTTTATGCAAAAGCTAATTGATGATTATATCACACCACTGTTAAAGAACCCAAATCCGGATTTCTCTAGTCTGGCAGGTGCAATTTTAAGGGTTGCCTCCTTTTATGCATTGGGGGTTGTTGCATCTTTTGCTTATAACCGTCTGATGGTAAGCGTAACACAGGGGACATTGCGGAATATTCGGAATGAGATGTTTTTGCATATGGAGTCCCTTCCGATTAAATATTTTGATACCCATTCTCATGGAGATATTATGTCAACTTATACCAATGACATTGATACTCTGCGACAGATGATTTCCCAGAGTATGCCGCAGTTTTTAAACAGCGGTATCACCATTGTCAGCGTACTGGCTTCTATGTTTGTGTTAAGCATACCACTTACCATTTTAACTTTGCTAATGGTAGGCGTGACCTTAGTGGCAACAAAGACATTGGCGGGTAAATCGGGAAGCTATTTCATGAAGCAGCAGCAGGCTATCGGTGCGGTAAATGGATATATTGAAGAAATGATGTCCGGGCAGAAGGTGGTTAAGGTGTTCTGCCATGAAGAAGAAAGCATGGAGCAGTTTAACAGGTTAAATGATGAGCTGTTTGAGAGCGCTTACCAGGCGAACAAATTTGCCAATATTCTGATGCCGGTCAATGCCCAGATTGGAAATATCAGCTATGTGCTTTGTACCATGGTAGGCGGTATTTTAGCACTTTACGGGGTTGCCGGTCTAACCCTTGGAAAGCTTGCCAGTTTCCTGAGCTTTAATAAGAGTTTTAACATGCCCATTAACCAGGTCAGCATGCAGTTAAATTCCATTGTTATGGCTTTGGCGGGAGCAGACAGGATTTTCAAGCTGCTTGATGAGGAGCCGGAGGTGGATGACGGCTATGTGAAGTTGGTGGTTGCCGAGGAAAAGGACGGCGAGCTTGTTGAGAGCACTAAAAAGCACACCGGTAAATGGGCGTGGAAGCATGAGCATCAGGCGGACGGAACCGTGGACTATGTGCCCTTACAGGGGGATTTGGTGTTAGACGGAGTGGATTTTGGCTATACGGATGACAAAATGGTACTGCATGACGTCAATATCTATGCAAAGCCGGGACAAAAGATTGCCTTTGTGGGCTCCACCGGTGCAGGAAAGACCACCATTACGAACCTAATTAACCGGTTTTATGATATTCAGGACGGTAAAATCCGTTATGACGGGATTAACATTAACAAGATAAAAAAGGCGGATTTGCGGCATTCTCTGGGAATTGTATTGCAGGATACCCATTTATTTACCAATACGGTAAGGGAGAATATCCGCTACGGAAATCTGGATGCCACGGATGAAGAAGTGGTTGCGGCGGCAAAGCTTGCCAATGCGGACGGGTTTATCCGGCGTCTGCCCCAGGGCTACGATACGGTATTAACCGGTGACGGAGCCAACCTAAGCCAGGGACAGCGGCAGCTTTTGGCAATCGCAAGGGCCGCAGTGGCAAATCCCCCGGCACTGATTCTGGATGAGGCGACATCCTCCATTGATACCCGTACAGAACGGCTTGTGCAGGACGGCATGGATAAGCTGATGAAGGGCAGGACTACATTTGTTATCGCCCACAGACTTTCTACGATTCGGAACAGCGACTGTATTGTGGTGTTAGAGCATGGGCGGGTGATTGAAAAGGGAACCCATGAGGAGCTTTTGGCTTTAAAGGGCAAATATTATCAGCTTTATACCGGTAAGGCGGCATGACTACCAGGGGGGCAAATGTGCATTAGGGCAGGTTGGAAATACTTACGCTATTCATGATATTTTATTGGATTTTTATTAAATTAGCTATAAAAAAACGAAAAGGATGCCGATATATACTATAAGGATGTTTGCATCCGTGAAAAGGAGTTCAAATTTTATAATCAAGGAGGACAAGAGTATGGCAGTAAAAGTAGGAGAAAGCGGAGTATCAGAGGCAGTTTATAATTATGCCGGGACAAAAGCGGAAAACAGTGCAGTGTCTGATTTACCCAAGGAGGAACAACAGACTGCAGAGGATACAGCCGCAGTTTATCAGAAATCAGCAGAGTCTGAACCGAAAGCAACATATAAGATTAATAAAATGAGTGCCGGTGATCGGGCAGCAATTGTGCAGCAGTTGAAGGCAGATCAGGAGTCTAGACAGAAAAGTCTTATGGATTTGGTTCAGAACATGATGGGGCAGCAGGCAAAGACTTATGGAATGGCAAATGGTAATGATTCCATGTGGAAATTTATAGCCAGCGGCAATTATACAGTAGATGCAGAGACAAAGGCACAGGCTCAGAAAGACATTGCCGAGGACGGCTACTGGGGTGTTAAACAGACCTCACAGCGTCTGTTTGATTTTGCAAGTGCATTGGCAGGGGATGATGTAGAGAAAATGAAAGAGATGCAGGCTGCAATGCAGAAAGGCTTTAAACTGGCAACCAAAGCATGGGGAAAGGAATTGCCGGGTATATGCGGACAGACGATAGATGCTGCTAATAAGTTATTTGATGATTACTATGAATCAAAGAAAGCGGCTGTTTAGACAGATTTGTAA
>JAIDHZ010000155.1 GCA_029052995.1 Lachnospiraceae bacterium
ATGATATCCACACTGCCCAACAGTTTTTCTCCCTGATAGTATTCCATTTTTGCAACGGTTTCACCTTTTTTAATTGGAGCTGTATTTTTAACAATCACAAGCTTCTTTTCTATCTCACCTTTATCAGCAGTTCCAACAAAAACATAGTGAAATATATCTTTTGATTTTACAGTAATACTGTCTTTTATACCGTTTTCGATTGTAAACTGGTTTTTTCCATTTAAAACCTTATTGTCCTCATAAATGTCACAGTTCGCAAAACCGTAATCCAGAAGCTTTGCTGCGTCTGAATACCTGATGTCCTTTGTCTTTGATCCCATCACCACTGCAATTAATGTTGTGCCATTTCTCATAGCCGTTGCTGACATGGAAAAACCTGCCGCAGAGGTATAACCTGTTTTTAGGCCATTTGCACCATCATATTTTTTTAAAAATTTGTTGGTATTAGCAAGACCAAATTCTGATTCACCCTTTTTTGTCTTATGTATTATAGTATCCATCCATATTGTGGTATACTGAAGCACCTCAGGATGCTTTAACAGTAATTCCCTTGAAAGAACTGCGATATCCTTTGCACTCATCTTATGCCCTTCAGCTTCCAATCCACAGGCATTGGCAAAATGAGAATTGGACATACCAAGCTCTTTTGCCCGATTATTCATCATATCCACAAACCCTTCTTCACTTCCGGCAATTGCTTCCCCGACTGCTACAGCTGCATCATTTGCAGAAGATACAATCATACATTTTAACATATCTTCCACTGTCTGTGTTTCACCAACCTCCAAATATACCTGGCTGCCACCCATACCGGCAGCATGTTCCGATACAGTTATCATATCATCCAACTTGAATTTTCCACTATCCAGCGCCTCAAATGCTAAAAGCATGGTCATAATCTTGGTGACAGAAGCAGGACGTCTTGCCGTATCAGCATCCTTTTCATATAAAATCTGGCCACTATTTAATTCCATAAGCAATGCAGAAGGGGATTCTATATCAAGCTTGACCGTATTTCCCCCCTGTGCTTTTTCTGTAGATTTTGTATTTTTTTCCGCCCCGGCATCCTGTGTTGTTAATTCTGTATTGCTATTTTGTTCTGCACCGGATAATACCCTTACCGGAAACATGCAGATAATCATAGTAACAATTAATACAATGGCAATTTTCCTTTTCACTGAAAGCTACCTATCTTCCTCTTTATTTCAGTTTATTGTATATAAGTCGGAATTATACATAAAATTTGGGTTATTTCCTAACACATACTATTACCGTCATGTCTGTAATACTCATTAATTATCTTTTGTAATCACCTCATATACAATATTATTGTTAAATTTGTATTCATCCGACAGGGTATAGGCATGGACAAAACGCTCCTTTGCTTCTGACAGCTTATCCATATCATTGGCGTAAAGGGTAGCAATAATATCTGATTTTGTAATTTTATCTCCTAAGTGCTTTTCTAAAATAATACCGACGGTTAAATCTATCTCACTTTCCTTTGTCTGTCTTCCTCCACCTAAAATCATGGAAGCTAATCCTATTTCCTGATTATCGCAGGAGGTAAGGTATGCCATTTCCCATGCAGCAGTTTTTTCCTTAGACAAAAACAACTCTTTTCCTGTTACAGTATATGTATACTGAGCTTTGTCAAATTTATCTGGATTTTCCACATATGATGCATCTCCGCCCTGTGCAGTTACAAAGCTTTTCAATTTATCAAAAGCCCTGCCTGATGCAACCGCCTCATTAACCGACTGCTCAGCTTCCTTAATATCATCTGCTTTCCCGGCAGCCATAAGCATATGGGAGGCCAAAGTCTTCGAAACTGCCATAAGCCGCTCTTCACCCTTACCTTTTAGACACTCCACCGCCTCTTTCACCTCTAAAATATTACCCACTGTATTTCCTAAGGGCTCATTCATATCCGTAATAACTGCAATAGTTTTTCGGCCTGCCATCTCCCCAATAGCCACCATGGTCTTTGCCAGCAGTCTTGCATCCTCTAATGTTTTCATAAATGCACCACTTCCCACCTTTACATCCAATACAATGGCATCAGCACCGGCAGCTATTTTTTTGCTCATTATACTGGCTGCAATTAAAGACACGTTGTCAACGGTAGCAGTAACATCTCTTAAGGCATAAATCTTTTTATCTGCCGGTGCAAGATTTGCAGTCTGTCCTACAATGGAAAGCCCTATATCATTTACCTGTTTTATAAAATCTTCTTTGGAAATGCCGGTAGAAAATCCCGGAATCCCTTCTAATTTGTCAATTGTTCCCCCGGTATGTCCAAGCCCTCTTCCGCTCATTTTCGCCACCGGGACGCCAAGGCTTGCAAGTATCGGCCCTACAATCAGGCTCGTCTTATCGCCAACGCCCCCAGTGGAATGCTTATCTACTTTTATCCCGTGAATGGCAGATAGGTCAAGCCGTTCCCCGCTGTCTGCCATGGCAATGGTAAGATTGGCTGTTTCCTCATGGTTCATTCCCTGAAAATACACCGCCATCAAAAATGCCGACATCTGATAATCAGGAATAGTGCCGTTTGTGTAACCTGTCACAAGATAGTCGATTTCCTCTTTATCAAGCATACCACCATTTCTTTTTTTCATAATTAAGCCGTATGTGTTCATTGCATTCTCCTTTCCGTTTAAAACTCAAAAAGGCGATTTACCTGCCTCAGCAGATAATCGCCCTTTTATAACTTATCTTTCGTTGTCCTCCAACCGCCTATAGCCCATCTACTACTTATAATATACACGCTTAAAGTAAAATTATCAACATATAATTAACGTCTATTTCTGCAAAATTTCAACCGCTAAAGCACGCCTAGTATGTTCATAAAATGTAACTTTTATTGTATATCCGTTTATGCAAAGCCTTTCGTAGTCAGCATGTGAGATATGAATTCGCTGAAAACTATTGTTTAGACGCACATAATAATTGTAAATTCCTCTGTAACTGTATTTTGTAGTTTCACACTCGTACACATTGGTTTCAATAGTCCGGGGACCTTGGGCAAGATCACTTAAATCTCTGGTTAAACCAATTATTGCAACTAAGGAGCACATTATGATAAACATTATGAGTCCTGTTTTTGCTTTTTCTGAAATTTCATTTTTGTTAGTATAACCGAGTACGATTGATGTTATTAAAAATACTACTCCAAATATATCACTAAATAGTTTTAGATTGAACGATATTGCACCACATCCCTCTGCAACATAATTGAATAAAAATGCTATAAATGAAAATAAACATAAACCCGATACAATTTTTCTTGCCATAAAAGTTCCTTTCTGTTTGATGATACTCAAAATTTGCAGCACCATAAATCCTTTTCTTGTGATTTCACTGTTACTTTTCGATATCATTATGATATCATATTAATTCGTTTTCTGCAAGGTCTTTTTTACTTAGGAACTGTTAATAAATACTTTCCTTAACATCTTATTTGTCTTATGACGGAAAGATAAAAATATGCTAAACTACAGGTTTTAATTGCAGCTTAGCACTTTTTTTAAGATAAGCCCAAAAGTCGGGTAATTATTATTTAACTTTATACCTTAATCAACTTTAGAAAATTAATCTATGGCATCAAACAACCCTCTCTTTCAAACTCTCTCCTATAGGAAGTTTTTTTACGCCAAAATTATCCGCTATTGTCGCACCAATATCCGCAAAGGTATTAAGGACGCCAAGATTAATACCTTCTTCCATCCCCTTATGGTACATTAACACAGGAATATACTCTCTTGTATGGTCGGTGCCCCGGAAAGTGGGGTCGCAGCCGTGGTCTGCATTTATAATCAGTAAATCATCTTCCTTCATTTTTGTGATAACCTGGCCTAAACGGTTATCAAAGCTTTCCAGCCCTTGGGCATAGCCCTCCAAATCCCTACGGTGTCCCCATGTGGAATCAAATTCGACCAGATTTGTAAAAATCAACCCCTCATGCTGTGTTTCCATAAAATCAATGGTCTTATCCATTCCGTCTGTATTATTCTTTGTATGCACTGCATCTCCAATACCGACTCCTGAAAATATATCTTCAATCTTACCAACAGCCGTCACGCGATAGCCTGCTTCTTTAAGATAGGGAAGCAGGCTTTCCTCAGTTGGCTTTAATGAAAAATCCCTGCGGTTACTTGTACGCACATATTTGTCATTTTCTTTAATAAATGGTCTTGCTATTACCCTTGCCACTGCATGTTCCCCTTTAAGAATCTCTCTGGCAGTCCCGCAGATTCGATATAATTCATCTATTGGAATTATATCCTCATGGGCTGCAATCTGAAATACAGAATCCGCAGATGTATATATAATCGGATATCCTGTACGTATATGTTCGTCCCCTAACTCATTGATAATCCGGGTTCCACTTGCAACAATATTTCCAAGATACCCCTTACATCCGGTTTGTTTTAAAAATGCATCCATAACATCTTTCGGGAAGCCCTCCGGATATGTCGGAAATGCCTGCTTTGTATAAATACCTGTCATTTCCCAGTGTCCGGTTGTGGTATCTTTTCCATTACTTAATTCCTCTGCCTTACCATAAGCACCGATTGGTATCACCTCTGTCTTTGGAAGTGCGGTGCCATCAATCGCAAACAAACCCAGCTTTTCCATATTAGGAACCCTGAGTCCTCTTTTTTCTACAATATGCCCCAGCGTATCTGCCCCCAAATCACCAAATGCATCCGCATCAGGTGCTTCACCAATTCCCACACTGTCTAATATAATCCAAATCACCCGTTTAAACATAATGCCTTCCTCCATGCTCTCAAACAAATCATTTTACATATTTATTATACCTGATTTTCTCAAAAAATGACAGAAAAATCCTTAAACATCCACGGAAGTCAATTTTCAAACATGACTAAGACGGATGGTTAACATATGGATTAATAACCAAAACTGACAAAAGGGATATTACACTAAGAAATGCCATCTTAGTATGATATCCCTTTTACACACTTTACAAAAAAATCAGTACCTATTCAGAGGATGCATTCACAAAATTCCAAAATACACATCCAGTCTGTTATTTATAACAATTCTGCCATTTCTAACAATAACCGCTCAGACTTTTCCCATCCAAGACATGCATCCGTAATGGATTTACCATAGCAGCCTGCACCAACCGGCTGATTACCATCCTCTATATAGCTTTCCACCATAACACCCTTTACAAGCTTGGCGATATCTTCGCTATGGCGCATACTATGGAGAATCTCCTTTACAATACGGGGCTGCTCTGCCCATTGCTTTCCGGAATTATTATGGTTGGCATCCACAATAACAGCAGGATTTTTTAAGGTGTCAAACTTCCGGTAAGCCTCATGAAGCAAAATCAAATCCTCATAGTGATAATTAGGCATAGACACACCATGACGGTTTAAGGAACCTCTCAAAATACAGTGGGTAAGTGGATTACCATCAGACTTAACCTCCCAGCCCGCCGTCATAAACGTATGCTTTGACTGTCCTGCAATACAGGAATTCATCATAACAGAGTAATCACCTGATGTAGGATTCTTCATGCCGACCGGTACATCAATTCCTGACGCAGTCAAACGGTGGGACTGATTTTCCACGGAACGTGCACCGACTGCCACATAGGACAAAATGTCAGACAGATACGGCCAGTTATCTGAATAAAGCATCTCATCTGCTGCTGTCAAACCGGTCTCTGTAATGGCATCAATATGCATTTTACGGATAGCCTTTAAACCTTCCATAAAATTGGGCTTCTCTTCCGGATTAGGCTGATGTAACATTCCTTTATAGCCTGAACCATTTGTTCTCGGCTTATTAGTATAAATCCTCGGAATGATAATAATTTTATCCTTAATCTTTTCCTGTACTTTTGCAAGACGGTTGATGTAATCTAAAACAGCATCCTCATTATCTGCTGAACATGGACCTATAATTGCCAGAAACTTATCAGTTTCGCCGGTAAATACTTTTGCAATCTCGGCATCTCTTTCTTCTTTTATCTTTACTAATTCCGGCTTCATTGGAAATAATTCTTTGATTTCCTCTGCTGAAGGTACTTCTGCAATGTAATGTAATCCCATAACTCAAAACTCCTTTGTATATATATTTAGATGCTTCACAGTTTAACACGTTAAAGTTGAAAAGTCAACAACCACGCTGCAAGCAGACTGTATCATCCAATCAACACTTTTTTCGCCTCAAATGCAAAGCCATAGTGGAAAATCCTCTCTGGTGAGATTCCTTTGTCAAGCAATGTCTGGTCATAATTCTTTTCCTCTATCTGGGCGAGAGCAGCCACCACGGTATCGGCAAGCTTCTTCTCCTCATCGGAATCTATGACCTTAAATTCCATTACAATAGCTGGCAGATTTTCCTTTAACGGCTCAAGCATCACGTCATACCTGCCAAATCCGCTTTCCCTGTTTGACTGGATATGGTATACTTCCCTAAGTTCTACCAAAAGTCCCAACACAAAGCCATGGTAAAAGCGTTCCGGCTCACTTTGCCCGGAGGGATGGTTTCCTGAATCAAAGCTAGAAAAAGTGGACAGGGCAATACTGTTCATATAGTGGTTCATTGCCTTTTTGTCATCTTTAAGAAGTGCATTAATAAAATCATTATACGCTGTACCCGCTTTGTCAAACCAATCCCGTACCAGATTTTCAAACATCAGCATAACCTCATGGTTTGTAAGCCGCATTTCATAGATATATCTTCCGTTTCTTTTCTGATAATGGGAAACAACCTTAAGATATCCCGAAGCAAGCAGCAGGCTCCAGATGGCATTCCTTTTTTCCGCAAGCTGATTAAATACAATCTGTTCATCTATCTCCGTTTCAAAGGATTTCCCATCCAGCAAATCCTCCATAATCTTTTTCACATCCCCGTTCCCGCTTTGAACCAGATTACTGATAAGCCCATTCCCGCTCGTATTTGCCCAGTAGGCGGCAAATTCCTTCTTATTCAGGAAATTTATAATCGACCATGGGTTGTAAATGTCCTCCACACCTCCGAACCGGAAACCGTCATACCATGCCTTAACTTCTTTCTTCCAGTCAGACATCTCCTGATTATCCAATGCCGCAAACACCTCTTCTTCAGTAAATCCAAAGGCTGTTGCATACTGTTTTGAGGTTGTGGTAATCACTTCCAGATTATTCAAATCAGAAAAAATGCTTTCCTTGCTTACCCTTGTAATCCCTGTAATCACCGCCCGTTCCATGGATGGGTTTGTCTTAAATGTATTGTTGAACATGTTCCGGAACAGGTTTACAATCTCGTCCCAATAGCCGGAAATCCATGCTTCCTGCATTGGTGTATCGTATTCATCAAGGAAAATCATCACCTTTTTACCATAATGGGTATACAGCCGTTCAGACAGCTTATTAAGCGTCATGGACATCATTTCATCATCAATGGCCCCTTTTCCATTCGCCTGAATCTGTCCCTGAATCAGGGAAAGGTTCTCATCCGGCTCTATCTCCGGATATTTTTTCCACAGCATCTTTACCAGTTCAAATATCTGGAATCTTGCCCCGGCATAGTTATCTGCCTTCACTCCTGCAAAAGAAAGAGAAATCACGGGATAAGTACCCTGTAGTGCCCTGTACCTTTCATCCTCCCAGACAGACAGCCCTTCAAACAAATCACTCCTGTTTTCATGGTAGTTGGCAAAGAAATATTCCAGCATACTCATGTTAAGAGTTTTTCCAAAGCGCCGGGGGCGGGTAATCAGAGTAACCGAATCCTCCTTTTCCCACCACTCCTTAATAAAGTTCGTCTTATCCACATAAAATTTATGATTACGTCTCATCTGCTCAAAATCCTGTATCCCAATTGAAACAATCTCCGGCATAGCTTTTCTCCTTTACAAAAAACTGCAATCTTTCCACATAATAAAGTATTTTCAGCACTTTCTTGGAGCATAACATATTTTAGGGGGAATTAAAACTTATTTTAATTTCTAGAAT
>JAIDHZ010000156.1 GCA_029052995.1 Lachnospiraceae bacterium
ATCATGTATATATCATTATGTTGTTAAAACATTATTACAGGAAGTAAACAATAGTCTTTTCATGCCAAATGATAGTCAGTATATGCAAGCCATATTAAAAAACGCAGCTGCCCTTTCGATATAGGCTATGATGAAGAAAATATATAGCGGTAAAGGGATTTACTGACAGGAAATTTTTATTTTTGATGGAGGGATGAGGACATGAATGGAATAAGCAAAAGCTATATGACGAAAAGCTACAGCAATTCGGTAAGTAGTTATAGTAATAATGAAAGGTGTGGGAGTAATGAATATATTGAGAAAACTGAACAGGATACTTTGCAGTTGTCGGTTCGGGAGCTGGACAAGGCACAGATATGCGAGACTTATGAAAATCTGAGAATTCCGCTGAGAGAAATGCCGGTAGGCTGTCAGAATAAATTGTTTGACGAAACCTATGATATTATGCGGGATTATTATAATGGGAAAATTCACAAAGAAGAGGTAAAGGAAAAAATTCATCATTATCTTGAAGAAATGGTGGGAATGCCGCAAAACTGCAATACTCCTTTTATGAAGCAGAGGGCCGGGAAAGTAATGGCATCCTTGTATGAACATTTTAGTAGAGCCAATTCCAGAAATGCTGTTGCAAAAAATCAGCAGGAAGAGATAGATTATATGAAAAAAAGCGGGGTAAAAGATGCCGAACTGGATGCGTATTCTACTTTAAAAGGAAGTATTTATTATAATGCGGAGTATTATTACGCATGTAAGGACATGCAGGAATTTTTTAAGGCTGTATTAGATGAATCTGCACAGGATTATGGAGTTTCAAAGGTAGATTATGATTATGTGGAACAGAATACAAGATTTACACTTGATGGAGGATTGAGCTACAACGGTGTCTGGAATCACAATCAGTATCAGGGGAACCACTATTGGATGGATGGGGCACAGGGAGAAAAATGTATTATTGACAATGATTTTGTACCACCAAGGGGATTGATATATTGTTTTACTGACTGTATTCACGATGAGAATGTTGAACGGGTAGAGCAGTTTATAAGAGAAGAGAAACTAAATGAAACCGATAATGATAATAAGCTGAGAGGGAAGATAAAATCGATGCTTTTGGGACTCAGGTATGGAGACTCCCTTTTAAATGATTTGGATAGGATAAAGCAGACTTTAGAAAAAAGTGAGATACATTTTTTAACGCAACAGTCAGTAGGATATGGATTTAATTACTTTCAAATGCTAACGCTGGAGGAAAACATACTCTGTTAATAATATTATAAGAATAGATTACCGGTAATTACACAAAATAGTGGTAAATATTATTTCCGGGATGAGCAGGTAACTGCCTGTTAGAAGGAAATCAGGAAAGGAACGAATTGTGTATGAGTAATCATTTGAAAGAGCAAAGCAGCCCTTATCTTTTACAGCATTCCGATAACCCTGTTGACTGGTATCCGTGGTGCGAGGAAGCGTTTCGCCGGGCAGCAGCGGAGAATAAGCCGGTATTTTTAAGTGTGGGTTACAGCACCTGCCACTGGTGCCATGTTATGGCACATGAAAGCTTTGAAAATCCGGAAATTGCCGGTATTCTTAACGAGCATTTTATTTCGATTAAGGTAGACCGTGAGGAGCGTCCGGATATTGATAGTGTATATATGGCATTTTGCCAGGCATTTACAGGGAGCGGCGGCTGGCCGATGACGATTTTCATGACGCCTGAACAGGAACCATTTTTTGCAGGAACCTATTTTCCGCCAACGGCGCAGTACGGGAGGATTGGGTTTCGGGAGCTGCTGCTTAAGGTGGTGGAAAAATGGCAAAGCAACCATTTGGGTCTTTTACAGACTGCAGAGATTATGCTTGCCCGCATAAAGGAAACGGACAAGGAACGAAGTGGAGGTATTCATTCCGGTCTGCCGGAGTATGCGGCAAGGCTGCTTTCCAGGAGCTTTGATGCACAGTATGGCGGATTTGGACAGGCGCCGAAATTCCCAACACCCCATAATCTGATATTTCTTACGCTGTATTCAAAGCTTTTTCAGGATAGGCCGGCTATAGAGCAGGTAAATTTAACTCTGGATAAAATGAGGCGGGGAGGTATTTTTGACCAGATTGGCTATGGGTTTTCCAGGTATTCTACAGACGAACATTTTTTGATTCCCCATTTTGAAAAAATGCTTTATGACAATGCCTTATTGATTATGGCTTACTGTGCTGCATATAAGTCATCAGGAAATAAAAGTTTTCTCGATACAGCCAGGAAAACAGCAGAATATATTTTCCGGGAAATGACAGGAAAAGCGGGGGAATTTTATTCTGCGCAGGATGCAGACAGCGAGGGCGAGGAGGGCAGATTTTATGCATGGGAATATGATGAAATCTGTGCTGTTTTAGGCGAGGAAAAGGGTAGGGAATTTTGTGATTATTTTGGGATGAGCGAACAGGGAAATTTCGACGGAAAAAATATTCCAAATCTGCTAAATGGAAATGAGATTTCCGAACAGTTTCAAAGAGAAATCGAGATGCTTTATGCCCGCCGCAAATCCCGTGGAACACTCCATCTTGACGATAAGGTGCTTACTGCATGGAATGCGCTTATGATATGTGCAATGTCCATGCTCTATCGGGTTACCGGGAACCGGCCTTATCTGGAGGCTGCAAAAGATGCACATTGCTTTATTGAAAAAAATCTTGTTGCAGATGGTGTTCTTTATGTCAGCTGGCGCAGCGGTCTTAGGTCAGTAAAAGGATTTTTGTACGATTATGCGTATTATGCAGCGGCACTGCTGTGCCTTTATGATGCGACCTCGGAGGAAGACTATCTGAAAAGTGCTGTAAAAATTTGTGAAACAGCAAAGCAGCAGTTTGCAGATGAGAAAAATGGAGGATATTACATGTACGGAACGCAAAATGACAGTCTGGTCACAAAACCTAAGGAAACATATGACGGTGCCCTTCCCAGTGGAAATTCAGTTATGGCATATTGTTTTGTGCGGCTGTCACAGCTTTTGGAAAACGGACAAATGCAGGAGGAGGCAGAGCGGCAGCTTGCCTTTTTGTCTGATGCAGCAAAGGATTATCCTGCAGGGTACTGTATGTTTTTAATCTCACTGCTGTTCTATCTTTATCCACCGCAGAAAATTACAGTTGTCTTAGGGGAGAAGGACAGTGTGGAACAAATTATGCCCCGTTTGCCGCTTTACGCAGATATAAGAATACTGAGAGCAGAAACAGAAGAATATAAGCTGTTAAATAACCAAACCACATATTATGTCTGTAAAAACCAGACCTGTCTTCCTCCATCAAACCAAATGCCTTTTTAGCAGCGGCTTCATGGATTCTATTATGCAGCTATATAATGAATTCGTTTCTACACATAGATTTTAATTTGGAAAAGGATGTGTCTTGCGAAGCTTAATCTTAAGAATTTCTAATACCTCATTTTGTTCTATTTCCGGAAGATTATCAAAATAATAAATCAATTCTTTTTCTTTTCTGGAGAGCTTTTTGAGTTTTTTGGATTTTGCTTCATTTTCTATATAGTCGAGGAACGGATTTAAATCATCTATAGTTGTATATACAGGGGGTGTATGCGGGCAGACATTATTCTGCATGGAAAGATTGATTATAATATCAGCAGAAATACTATAAAGAGCTGCAATCTTGTAGCATGTATCATTGGGCGGTATTGCACGTCCTGTTTCATAGTGGGAATATGCCTGCCGGGATATGTCCAGATTGGAGGCAACAAATTCCTGCGTATATCCAAAAGATTTGCGGAGCTCTCTTAAATATTTGCTTAAAGTTTTATCAGACATTCTAATCACCACCCTTTTTACAAAAGTATAATGAAATTCTTGACAAAAAAGGATAATATTATCATAATATTAAAATTATGCTAATTAGATTATCTTTTTTGGTAAAAAATTGTCACTTAAGGGGGATATGAAATACAAAACAAGAAAAAAATACAAAGATGGAGAATTGGTATTACAATAATATTACTATGTATGGCAGAAGTGTATTTGAAAAAGCAAAGCAAACGATAGAAGATGAAAGGGTGTAAAGCAGGGGAAAAAGGCTTTACACCTTTTTTTCGCCCCATTTTGCAAGCAGGCATTTATAGTGAAAAGCCGGTTGCTTTGTCAAAATACCTAAGGTATAATAAGAATACAGTCTTTTACGATTTGCAGATAACGGTTGTATAATAGGAAAACACGATTACAGAATTTAAACGAAAAGGAGCAGGAAGCATGGGAGCAGGACGCACAGACGGTAGCCGAGTTGAAGAAGACAGGAGATGGATGTATGGGCTTATTAAAAGAAGAGTATAGAAAGCAAGAGAAAATGAATGGTGTGGTTTATGATATTTCACCAGCACCAGGATATCAACATGGAATTATCAATGGTAATATTTATACAAAGATTAGGAATAAACTAAAAGACACAATATGTCTTGTGTTTATTGAGAATTTGGATTTTAGATATCAGCCAGATATAAATGATGACTATGTGTGTCCAGTATGGGCGCAATCTAATGGAAAGAACTTGTATTACGAATAGCAGAAATAGAAAAAGACTGTTGAGCAAAACAGCAGGAGAAAATAGATGTTAGATACATTAGAAGGACTAAATGAAGAACAGATTGAGGCAGTTACCACAACAGAAGGATATGTGCGGGTGATTGCGGGTGCCGGAAGTGGGAAGACGAAGGCACTTACTCATCGGTATGTCTATCTGGTAAATGATGTGGGAATTGCTACTGCCAATATTTTATGTGTTACCTTTACCAATAAGGCAGCAAATGAGATGAAGAAACGAATCCGTAATATGATTGGAGACCAGGACACGGGTATGGTTTGTACTTTTCATGGCTTTTGTGTGCAGCTTTTAAGGGAAGATATTCATACGATGCATTATCCGGATAATTTTCTGATACTGGATACGGAAGATGTAGAGGAGATCCTTCGGAATATTTACGAACAGGCGAAGATTGATTCGAGACAGTATACCTATACGATGGCAGAAGGCATGATTAGTAAACGCAAAATGGAGTTAGAACATCTTGATTACATATTAAAGATGGATTTAAATGGAATCCGGGAAAAATTTTTGACGTCAGGGAATCCGCAGGACAGAATCTTTTATGGATATCTGTACGAACAGAAAAAGTGCTTTGGACTGGATTATGATGATTTAATGACCTTTGCATTCTATATACTGGATAATTTTAATGAGAAGCGGGAAAAATGGCAGAACCGACTTCAATATGTGATGGTAGATGAGTTTCAGGATGTGTCGGGACTTCAATATGAGATGGCTGAGCTTTTAAGTGAATATCACAAAAATCTGTTCATTGTAGGTGATCCGGATCAGACCATATACACCTGGCGGGGGGCCAGAATCGAATATATTTTCAATTTTGATAAGGTACATGGGGATTGCAGAACCATTATTATGGATAAAAATTACCGTTCTTCAGCTGATATTTTAAAGGCTTCCAATTCTTTGATTTCTAAAAACCAGCAGAGGATTAAAAAGGATTTGCAGTCGGTTAAAGGTGCGAATACCCCGGTTCTTTACAATCATGCGAAAACTACGGCAGAAGAGGCAGACTGGATTGTAAGACAGATAAAGACCTTAATAGACAGCGGAAGCACTTACAATGATATTACCATTTTGTACCGCTCCCATTTTGTGTCGAGAAGTGTTGAAGAAGCGTTGCTTCAGGCAAAGATTCCTTATGTAATATACAGTGGTGTTGCCTTTTATAACAGGAAAGAAATAAAGGATGCCATCAGTTATTTAAGGATGCTGGTTTTTGAAGATGATATTTCTTTGAGACGGATTATAAATGTGCCAAGGCGCAATTTTGGCAAAAAACGTATGGAACTGATAGAAGAATATGCGACAGCCCATCAATGCAGACTATATGATGCATTGCGTGAAAATCTAAATCATCCGTTGATTCAAAACAGTGGTGCTGCAAAATTTGTAAATATGGTTGATTCCTACCAGAAGGTATTTACTCTGTATAAATTGACGGATTTATTAACCGGTCTAATGAATGACAGTGGTTATGAGGCAATGCTTCGATTATCAGGTGAAGACGGCAGACTGGATAATCTGGCAGAATTAAAACAGTCACTGTTTCATTATGAAAATGATGCAGGAGAGGAGACATCGCTTGCTGACTATCTGCAGAATATATCCCTGCTTACAAGCATGGATAAGGAAGAGAAAAAAGATTCTGTTAAGATGATGACGATTCATACTGCTAAAGGTCTGGAATTTCCATATGTATTTATTTGTGGTATGAACGAGGGGATTTTCCCAAGCAAGCACGTAGACTCCAAGGAGAAACTGGAAGAGGAACGGAGGCTTGCCTATGTGGCATATACCAGGGCAGAAAATGCATTGTTCTTAAGTGATGCAGAGGGTACCAATTTTGACGGATCTTACCGCTATCCATCCAGATTTATTTTTAATACAGATAAAATGTATCTAAATTATATAGTAGAATTAGAACAGAGGCTTATTGATTCAGCGGCACAGTTTATTAAGATGAATGAAGAGAAAATCAGCGGGGAGAAGCCGGAACGGTTAACAGAGGGAACAAAGGTAAATCACGGTTTATTTGGCAGGGGTATCATATTAGAAGTAAAAGAAGAAGATAACTATTATGTGGTGCAGTTTGAGAAGATGCAGACGCCAAGACATATCAATTTTCGAATACAGATGGAAGTAATCCAATAATGAAAATAAAATTAATTGTGGTGATAAAGGATGATTCTGAATACAGGCTGTAGAACGGATATACCGGCTTATTATAGTGAATGGTTTTACAATCGAATCAGCGAAGGTTATGTTCTTACCAGAAATCCATACTATCCTAATCAGGTCATGAAATACAGACTTAATACGGAGGTGGTGGATTGTCTGTGCTTTTGCACGAAAAATCCGGAGCCGATGCTGCCCCGGATGAGGGAGATGGAGCAGTTTGGACAATTCTGGCAGGTGACTATCACTCCTTATGGCAAAGAGATTGAACCGGATGTTCCGGATAAGGCAATCGTCATGGAGGCATTTAAGAGACTGTCAGGGATTGTGGGGCTTAATGCAATTGGCTGGAGGTATGACCCCATTTTCCTTACAGAGCAGTATTCTCTGGATTTTCATTTGGAGACATTTGATAAGATGGCGGGGAATTTGTCTAGCTATACGAAAACCTGTGTCATTAGCTTCATTGACCTTTATGCTAAGACAAGGAGAAACTTTCCGGGGATAAGGGAGGTTTCACAAAATGACCAGATTGCGCTTGCAAAGGGATTTGTGGAGATTGGAAGAAAATATGGAATGGCAATCCGCTCCTGCGGTGAGGGGACATTTTTATCGGAATATGGTGTGGATGTTTCGGGCTGTATGACAAAGCAGGTGATAGAACATGCTATAGGGGAAGCTCTTGACCAGCTAAAGCTAAAAACGCCTGCAAGAGAGGAATGCAGATGTCTTCTCGGTAACGACATTGGTATGTACAACACCTGTGGACACGGGTGTCTGTACTGTTATGCAAATTATGACCGGAAAACAGTGGAACAGAATATGCGGCTGCATAATCCGAATTCACCTTTGCTGATTGGAGAGTTATCGGAGGATGATGTGATAAAGGAAACAAAGCAGGTGTCATTTTGCAGTGGACAGATGACACTGCCCTGGTAGATTTCTCGCACTAAAAAGTGCAAAAATGTAGACGTTAGTGATGCTTTATGATAAAATCAGGAAAAACTAATGGTCGGTATCAGCAATATAAAAGTGCGATTGATGCGGTACAAAAATAGAAGGGAAGGTCTGGCCATGAAGGTAAAGATTATTAGAGGGGGACTTTTAGCAGCAGCCATTGTGCTTATCCTGATTGGGGTAAGCCAGAATGGTTTTCGGGATATTATGAATAAGGCAGTCCGTATCTGCTATGAGTGTATAGGGATTGGATAATGAAAAATCGGAGACTTGTACAGGTAATCTGTGCATTGTTATACAACTGTAATTTTATCGGATTTGCAAAGGGCAGTATTTATAAAGGAAAGCTGAAGGGTGTCTGCGTGCCGGGACTGAACTGTTATTCCTGTCCTGGAGCTATCGGTTCCTGTCCCTTGGGAAGCCTGCAGACGGCATTGCTTTCCTCCAGGTATAAGCTGCCTTATTATGTATTGGGAATGCTTTTGCTGTTTGGTGTGGTACTGGGGAGAGTGGTGTGCGGCTTTTTGTGTCCTTTTGGACTGCTGCAGGAGTTGCTCTACAAGATACCCTCTAAGAAATTAAAAAAGAATCGCTGGACAAAAAAATTATCTGTCCTGAAATATATCATTCTGTTGGTGTTTGTTGTGGTGATACCACTGGTGCTTGCGGTGCCGGGATTTTGCAAATATATTTGTCCGGCGGGAACTTTCGAGGGTGGTGTCCTGCTGGTGGCGATGAACGAGCCGCTAAGGGCATTGATCGGTGCCCTGTTTACATGGAAAATGCTGATTCTTATTCTTGTACTTGTGTCGGCTGTGTTTGTGTTCCGGTGTTTCTGCCGTTTCCTGTGCCCTCTTGGTGCATTTTATGCGTTGTTCCACAAGGTGTCTGTCGTGGGGATGAAGGTGGATGAGGAGAAATGCAATGGCTGTAATGCCTGTGTCCACCGCTGCAGGATGGACGTGAAAAGGGTTGGAGATGCGGAGTGTATCCAGTGTGGAGAGTGTATTGGAAGCTGCAGTAAATGTGCAATCCACTTTGGACGGAAATGAAGAGAATTGGGTGAAAATATGGCAGTAAATTATGCAGGACACAGGGAAGATTATGTGTACTGCCGGTGTTTGGACGGTAAATGGTGAAAACTGCGGGGCTGACTGTTCCGCAGTTTTTTTGTTGACAATGTGTACATAGCTGTATATACTGTATATAAAAGTAGTGAGGATTCATTAGCTGTGATTTGTATGACAGACGGCATGGGGAAGTGCAGGTTATATGGGAGGGATGGTTATGGCTTTTATGCTGCAATGTGACCACGTCACAAAGAAGGTGGGAAATTTTCTGTTATGGGATATTCATTTTGATTTGGAGCCGGGGTATATATTAGGCATTATTGGAAGCAATGGTGCAGGTAAATCCACGCTGATGCGCATTCTTTTAGGCAGCTATAAGCTGTATAATCATACGGAGGACTGTAAGTGTCGGACTATCGAGGCAGAATGGATGGCAGCTAATAAGGGAGACGTATTTCTAAATGGGGCATCCATTAGAAGAAATCCAAGGGAATACAAAAACCAGACCGCATTTGTCATGAATGACAGTCCCTTTGCTCTTGGGATGTCGGCAAGGGACAATGGGCTTGCGTATGGCAGATATTATGGGGATTTTGATTTCATCCGATATGAGAAGCTTTGCAGAGAGTATGGGGTATCCTATAATACGGTGCTGAAAAAGCTTTCAAAAGGGGAGCAGATCAAGCAGCAGCTCGCCTTTGCAATGTCCCACAGTGCATGCCTGTACATATTGGATGAACCTGCGGGGAATCTAGATATACAGTTCAGGGAGGAATTTTATGAGATAATGCGGGATATTGTGAAGGATGGGGATAAAAGTATAATCTATGTGAGTCATCTGGTGGAGGAGATGGACGTGCTAGCAGATTATATTCTTTGGATAGAAAAGGGGAAGCAGAAAAGTTACGGTACACTGGAGGAGCTGCTGGATCAGTACCGTCTGTATTCCGGTCCCCAGGGATTTCTGCGAAGCAAAGAAGGGTATGAGGTGATTGGGCTTCAAAAAAAGGAGAACCATACGGAGGCTTTAGTGTGGAGCCAAAACGGCTGTTTTTCAGGACAGGTGAAAAGTAGAAGCCGGAGGGCAGCCTTAAAGGAGATCATGTATTATGAGAAGGAATCAGAGGAACAGGTTTGCAGGAAGCAGACGGTAAGGCCGAATCTACCGGTAGAAAGGAGAGGGTAGGGTATGCTGGTGATCAAGCAGATATGGAACGAATGCCGGTTTCGGAAAATGGAAAAGGGAGTCGTTCTTTTAATCATAGTGGATTTGTGGTGGTGTATAACAAGTCAGTCGTGGACAAGTTCCTTTGTCTGTGTGTGGTTTGGCATAGATCTGGTGAAAAAGTGGGTTGTTCAAAAGGAAATGCCGGAGATTGTGTGTTTTTTACCGATGGAGCTTATGGCAAGACAGAAATACGCAAGGATGAAGGGGTATTTGGAAGGGTTACTGTTGAGCTTTTACCTGATGGGATGCCTTTTGCTCTCCCAGATATCCCACTATGGAGAGCCTGTGAACTGGGCGGTCATCTCCCATACACTGCTGGTGGGGTTTGATTATTTTATGCAGTGCAGTGAGCGGTCGGTTATGGAGGAAAATGCCAGATACCGCAGGCTGGAGCCGGATGTTTTCCGGAAAATCTGCTGCCCTGGATGGTATAGGATTTTATATTATCTGACAGGGGGAATTAGGGTTTTGATTTGGATGAGCTCGTTTTACTGGTGCGTGCTGCAGGATGGGGAACGATTTATGTCTATATTTCCGTGGCAGTGGATATTGGTGCTTTGCTGTTCGGCAGCGGGATTGCTTGTCATGCATGTTTTTCGGATGCGGCATATTATCTATACAGTGGAGATGGGGGATTACAATGTGGGAGGCAGAGGGTATAAGGACGGTGGAATATGAATATTAATATACAGCCCAAGAGCAGTGTGCCAATTTATGAGCAGATCGAAAATCAGATGAAGGAGGAGATTCTTGCAAAGCGCCTTAGAGAGGGGGAAGCACTGCCTTCCATCCGCAGTCTGGCAAGGGATCTGAAGATCAGTGTGATTACCACGAAGCGGGCTTATGAGGAGCTGGAAAAAGAGGGGCTTATTTATTCCGTGGCTGGCAAGGGATTTTATGTGGATAGCCCGGATACAGGCTATCTGGCAGAGAAAAGAGTACAGGGAGTGGAGGAGCGGATGGAAGAAGTATTAAAACTCTGCAAAAAGGCAGAGCTTAGCAAAGAGGAAGTAAAAGATATGATCGATATTTTATGGGAGGATATGGGATGTTAGAGGTGACAGGTCTGCACTACACATATAATGAAAAGAAAAAGAGGAAAACTAATGAGACTTCTTTTTGCTTGGAAAATATCAGTTTCTGCTTGGAAAAAGGATATATGCTTGCACTGCTGGGTTTGAATGGGGCGGGAAAATCCACGCTGCTGAATCTGATTATGGGAATGTATAAGCCAGATAGTGGAAGTGTATGCCTGCATGGTGAGGAAGTATCAGCGGATATGGGTAGTGCATTAAACAGGATTGCCTGCATATCAGATAGAATGGGATTTCTTAAATACCACACACTGGAAGAAAATGTAGACCTGTTCGGTATCCTTTATGATAATTTTCAGCAGGAAAAATGGAGGGGCTACATGGAAGACTTTGGATTTAAACAGTATGATGAAAGACGCTGCTATGATGAACTGTCCACCGGACAGAAGAGAAAATTTCAGCTTGCATTTGCGCTATCGCATGAGCCGGAGCTTTTACTGCTGGATGAACCGACGGCAAACCTCGACCCACATGCCAGGCTGGAATGGATGGAGCTTTTGGAAAAACAGATTTCAGAGGAGAAATTAAGTGTTGTTATGTCGACGCACATAACAAGTGATTTGGACGAGCTTGCAGACTATATTCTGGTGCTGGACAGGGGAAGGCAGCTCGCCTTTATGGACAGGGAGGAGATGGTAGACCTGTATGGTGAGATAGAGCTGTCAGAGCTTTTGTCAAGGCTAGTGAGGAAAGAACTGTGATATAAAGTACACAAATTCACTTGCTTGCAAGGGTGAATTTGTGTGCTTTAATGAATAAGCGAAGCTTATGATATATTGAAAACAACGGAGTGCAAAAATTTGTGAGAAAGTGGGAGATGCATATGGAAAAAATGGAACTGTTTGCGGACAAAGTGAGAATACAAAATCATGACAGTGGTCTTGGCAGAAAATCGGTGCTGGTATTATTCTTTGCTAACCTCATCTGGCATTGCATGCAATGGGATTATCAGAAAATATTGATGGAAGTGCCCCTGCGGCTGTTGTTTTTTATGTTGTGTGAGTCGTTTCTGTTGGCCTATTATGTGGCATGGTATATGAATCAATATACCAAAATGGATAACCGGAGGGGGAAGCCTGCAGAGGGGATTGCAGACAGTATATTCTGGATGCCGTTTTCCGTGGAAACATATTATTCCTGCATCGGCCTTCGGTTAAAAAGGCATATGAGGGTGATTGGGATAGCTTTATTGATGATTCTGCTTTCTGGTATGTTTGTTCATTTTGAAATAAATGAATTTATTGATAACTGGTTGCTGGAACTGGACTGGGTAATTCCGAAAACAACTGCACGCTGGAGCTTGAGCATGTTGTTTATAGGTGTGGGACTTGGAATGTTTTTTGCTACGGCTGTTGGGGTATATCGGATTCACAGGTATATTACAACTCAAAATATCCTGGAAAAAAGAGGAGAAATCACCTTGAAGGCACGAGAGAGAAAAAGGCTTAGGGGAGATAAAAAAAGGAAAAATAAATATTCGAAATATGATTTCAGATTAGTTCTGCAGATTGGAGTTATGCTGTCCTTATTTATGGTTTGTGGGATTTTACGGAATGCTTTTTTTTCTTTACAAGCAGACAGGGAGATGGTGTACTCTGAAATAAATCAATTCTATTTCATATTTACTATCACAATCTGTGCAGAGATGATGGTAGATCAGTTGTATCGTTTTTGGAAAGGCGAAAAGCTAAAAAAATTACAGTTTCTCCTTGTGGCTTCTGTAAGCCTGTTTGTTGTATTCTTTCATGCCTCCACATATCAATGCATCTGTGACGATTATATTGAGACCAGTGTTTTGCTGCAAAAGAGGAGATACCGGTGGGAGGATGTGACCGGATTTTCAGTGGATGCTGCTTTTCTGTTTTCTGATCTTATGTTGGAGCTGGAAATGAAGGATGGAAGAAAAGTAAAGATAAGGGAGGGAAGCATCACTGCATCTGAGCGGCATTGGGAGTCTTATGATGATGAATATGGCCACTATCGGTATGTGGCTGACATTGTGAGCCGACTGGGCAAAATGGGAATTGAAGGGGTATTGGAGAGGGAGGACAAACTGGAACGAAAGGGGGATGCGGCCTCCCTGCAGACGATAAAAACCTATACGAGGTAATAGAATATAAAAAGGCAGTTGATTGCAGATATAAACATTTTTTTGCTTTGACTTCAATATCCACACCGCCAAAAAACTACTGCGATAAAGATATTGTAGATGCGGTAGTTTTGATTAATTCTTATATTTCTTCATACATAAAAAGTACCTCCATAAAAGTGTAGTAACAGTTATAACCATGACTACCTTTACGTAGGTGCATTTGGATAATAAAAGTGCTTGTATAAAAAGCACAATAATGGTATTCTTTTCATAGGCAGTGGCTCCTTTTGTATTCAGTTTTGTGTGGTAACTTAACTAGAAATACCTTTTTAAGGAAACTCAACTGCTCTTTTTAATAAATATAGAAAAAACGCTATGCCACAGCCTTGGTTAGCCATCGCACAGCGATTTTGTTCAATCGGTATTTGTTTATCTGAGGAGGCAATATTTTGAAATTAGATATAATCGGCTCGGTTGCCAGTGGCAAATCCACTTTAGCAAGAGAAATATCTGAAAAGTATCAAATTCCATTTTATGAAAAAGATAATATTGTATGGAAGCGTACTCCGAATGGGGATAAAAAAAGAAACTCTGAAGAGAGAGACAGAATTTTTAAAGAGATTATAGAGAGTGAAAACTGGATTGTTGAAGGTTCACCCAGAAAATGTCTGCAAGAAAGTTTTGCATATAGTGATTATATTATTTTACTTGATATCAATACATGTACCAGATTATTTCGGGTATTTAGACGTTGGATAAGGCAAAGGACAGGAAAGGAAAAGTACAATTCTAAACCAACTCTTAAGTTTCTTTATTACAATATTAAGTGGGTATTTGAATTTAATGCAGAGCGAAAAAAGATAATTGAATTGTTATCTAAATATGAAACAAAATATATGATCTTTTATAACTCAGAACAGGCAATGCAATTTATTGAAAAAATGTATTCGTAATTTCCGGTTTGTCGAACTGACAGCACATTAAAAACTAAATAACCAGCCTCCTACTAGACCGGAGAAAAGCTGTTCTCTGAATACGATCAGGAACAGAAAGGGTATATGAAAAGGACATGAAGCTTATAATGGCATGTATATACGAACCCATGATGCCGGGAATGGTGTTCAATGCTAATGATGAAAAAATGATTATTGTGTTGAAGGATCTGTTGCTTTCTATAATGCCCGGAGATAAACCAAAACCGGAATTCTATAGATAATAAAAATCGTTTGACTGAGAAAAAGATAAATAATTGACATGTCAGGAAAGTACTGTTACAATATTAATGAACAAATATTCATTCATAAATTAAAGAAAGGGTAAAAGAAAAAAGAAGGAAGGATAAAATGCAAACACACATCTTTCACCCTTTGTGTTTGCGCCTCAAATGAAAATGCAAGCATTTTCGCTTGAGGCTTGGTGCAAATTATGCCAAAATCACAAGAACGGTGTCAGGAAATCCGAGAGGAAACTCGCTCTAAAATATTGAACGATTCCATGCTTTATTTTGCTAAAAATGGCTTTGCAGGAACAAAGATAAGTGATTTAGCAAAACATATCGGTATCGGGCAAGGCACTCTTTATATCTATTTCAAATCAAAAGAAGAACTGTTCAGTGAGATCTTTGCTTTAACAAATAGCAGTAAAGATATTGAGGATTTGAAAATGCTTATACGTTTACCTTTATCTGCCAAAAAGAAAATACGAAAACTCTCGAACAGTATTATGACCAAACTTATTCAGGATGATGTTTATGCGGCAAAGATTGCATTAAATACGCAGATGATGCTTGAGCAGAAAGACTTTGTCTCTTTGGAAACAACTTATCAATCAGAATTATATCAGATTACGGAAAAAATTATTAAGCAGGGGCAAAAAGAGGGAAGTGTTGTAGAGGGACTGCCTATGAAATTAGCAGATTATTATTGGGGTGTTGTTTATCTCTATGCTCTCAAAAAGTTATTTACAACAAGGTACGAAATGATTTCAGACGAAGACTTGGCGCGGGTTTTGCTAAAAGATGAATAGAAAAGGAGTTTATATGGAAAAGATTGCGATTGTAACAGGTGCTTCCGGTGGCATAGGACGGGTATTTGTCAGGGAACTGACAAAGGAAGCTCTTGATGAAATATGGGTAGTCGGAAGAAATGAGCAGCGGCTTCTTGCACTGAAAAATGAATTTGGCGATAGGGTTACGCCTATATGTAAGGATTTGACGAAAAATGCAGATTTGTTAACTTTTTCTGACTTACTAAAAAAACAAAATCCGACTGTCCTATGGTTAGTAAATAATGCCGGAATTGCAAGAATGGCACCTTCAAGGGAATTTACATTTTCAGAAATAGAACAGACAATTGACTTAAATTGTAAAGCTCCGTCCGCCCTTATTAACATTTGTATTCCGTTTATGGAAAAGGGGTCAAAAATACTTAATATTTCCTCTGCTTCTGCGTTTCAGCCTGTGCCATATATAAATTTATATGCTGCCACAAAAGCCTTTGAGCGCAGCTATTCACGCGCTCTTAATGAAGAATTAAAACCTTGTGGGATTACGGTAACAGCGGTTTGCCCAAGCTGGGTAGATACGGACATGCTATCAAAAGAAATTAACGGTAAAAAGGTACGTTTTCCGGGAATTGTCGCTCCCGAAAAAGTTGTGAAGAAAGCACTAAAAGACGCAAAAAGGGGCAGGGATATGTCAATCTGCTCTTTGTATGTAAAGTGTCAGCATTTGAATGTAAAGCTATTACCACAAAAGCTGACAATGAAAATCTGGCTGCATAGTATCAAGAATTATTTGTGAGGGAAAATAAATGAAAGAAATTTTAACAGAACGTCCGAATTTATTTGAGCCGAATGTATACATTACTATGTGTGTTGAAATAACAGGGAAAATATGTCCGGATAAACTGACTGCTGCCATAAAAGAAGCATATAAAGCAAATGAGGCTACTATGTCAAGAATTATTTTGGAACATGGCGTTGCTTATTATGAGAAGTTATCCGTTTCCGGTTGCAAAACAATGATTACCGATAAAAACTGGATAGAACTTGTCAAGGAAAATGAAAAAAATCCATTTGCAATAGACGAGGGAGAATTAGTCAGAACCTTTGTTATTCCGTCAGAAACTGATACTCAAATTATGATTATGGCACATCATTTAGCAGGTGACGGCAAATCTATCATATATTTTATTAGAGATATTATGAGCGCCTTAGCCGAAATTCCGCTGACATATAAACCGCTTGCCCTGCTCACAAGAAATTCTTTTTCAAAAACAAATTTATCTATACCTGCAAAACTTTATGTACATTATTGCAATCGCAAATGGAAAAATGCTGTTTTTACATGGCAAGATTATTATGGTTTGCATAATAAGTATTGGGAAACATTTTCTTCTGACATAAAGTATAAAACCCTATCTGTTGCCGAAACCGAGCAGATAATAGAAAAGGCAAAGCAAATTGGCTGCTCTGTCAACAGCTATCTTGTAACTATGTTTTTACAGAAGTATCAGAAGAAATGTGAAGTTGGAATACCTGTCAGTATACGGGAAAACAAAAATGAAGCTATGTCAAACCTCACTTCCGGCATTAGCATTAATTATCAGTTTGACACGAAAAAAACTTTCGCAGAAAATGCGATAAAAGTTCATAGAATGATAAAAAGGAAGTTACAGCAAAAGAGAGTATTTGTATTAAAATTTCTTGCGGAACTTCCGGCAACATTGATAGATGCCGTTTTACTGAATACCTACAATTGCTATTCTGACCGGTTAGCAGAACAGACCGCAAAAATAATGGAATATAGCGGAAAGACAAGGGATTTAGGTATTACTAATTTAACAGAGTTAGATATACCTATTCTTTATGGGAACTATGAAATCAAAAATATAATTTTTGTTCCTCCCGCAGTTTCTTATTCCAATAACATAATCGGCATTTCAACTGTTAATGGAAAAATGACATTTTCATTTCATAATATGGCTGGACATTATGAAACGCTTTCTCAAAATGAATCATAAAAGTGATGAGCCCATATAAGATGATAAGAGATAAACAGCAGAGCTGGTCATTTGACTTTCTCTCATTTTTTATCTGTAATTGAGAGGAAAATATATAAATTGGATGGTATGATAAGAATATGGAGTGGATAGAAAGACTAAATCATTGTATGAATTATATAGAAGAACATCTGGCAGAAAAGATTGACTATGAAATGCTGGAAGAGATAATGGATTCTCCGGTATATCATTTTCAGAGAATGTTTTTCTATATGACAGGGATATCCCTGACTGAGTATATCAGGCGGAGGAGAATGTCTTTAGCGGCGGTAGAACTTCAAAAAGGTACAAAAGTAATGGATGCTGCCTTAAAATATGGTTATGAATCTCCTACGGCATTTAATCGTGCATTTCAGGGAGTGCACGGATTTCCACCGTCTCATGTAAAGAAGGGAAATGTGGAATTAAAATCATATCCGGCAATCCGTTTTTCGCTGTCAGTTCACGGAATGGAAGAACTGAAATTCAGAGTAGAAGAAAAAGCATCTTTTACTCTTGTGGGCAAAAGCTGTCTTTTGAGCAGAGAACTGGAGGAAAATTTTAAGAATATTCCACAGGAATGGAATGAGGCATTGACAGATGGGACACTTGCAAAGCTTATTTCTCTAAACGATCAGGAGCCCAAGGGACTTCTTGGGGTAAGTGTGCATGATGATATTGATTGGAAATATTATATTGCAGTTAGCTCTGCAATAAATGATGCAAATTTTGAAAAGCGTGAAATTCCTGCAGCTACATGGGCAATTTTTTCTGGAAGGGGAAGTAATCGTTCGCTGCAGGATTTGGAAAGGCGTGTGATTACGGAGTGGCTTCCCACATCCGGTTATGAGTATGCCCGGATACCCGATATAGAGGTCTATATAAAGGCAGATCCGGAGGATGCTATCTATGAATACTGGCTTCCGGTCATAAAAAGGAGTGAAGATATAAATGGCAATTTCTAAAATGAGGGCAGATTTTACATGTGATATGAAAAAGATTTGGGACACGGTTACATCATTGGAACATTATTCATGGAGAAGTGATATTAGTAATATTGTTATTGTGGAGCAGGGAAAACAGTTTGAGGAGCATACAAAGGATGGATATGTTACCACATTTACGATTACTGTTTTTGAAAAGTATAAGAGGTATGAATTTGATATGGATAATGAAAATATGTCCGGACATTGGACAGGCATTTTTTCGCAACAGGGTAACACAGTCAGCATTGAGTTTATTGAGGATGTGACTGCGAAAAAAATCTTTATGAAGCCCTTTGTGAAGGGATATCTGAAAAAGCAGCAGTTACAATATATTGCCGATTTGAGGAAAGCAGTGGAAGAGGGATAAGCAGTAAAATTTTGCTGATGTGTGATAAAGAAGTAAAAGAAGTGTAAAAAATTTTGCCGTTCCCGTCCTTGTAGTACTCATGTACAACAATTTTTTCCACAAACTCACGCAACAGGGTAGGGGTGAGTTCTTCAAAGCTGGTGTGCCTGTGGGCAACTTTCATAAACTTTTCAGCGTTCACCGTGGCTTCCTGTGCCTTTGAAAGATCCCCCTGTAGAACGGTAGTGCGCTCTTTCAGTTTCTTTTGCTTCGCATTATCCCTCTATCTTTACTACGCAGCGCAAGGAAAATCTGGCAATGTTTATCGAAATTTTTTCGTGTTTTCATAGCAACATTTGACAAAAATGGGCGCAAAAAAACAGGAACCCTTTTCTTGATTTCCTGTTTTCAGTGTATTGCACCATGAGCGCAATAGTTATTCAATTTTTTATACAACTATACAAACCAGAATTCTGATAAGGCATATTTTATAGCATTTATTAACTGTTATATCTTATCTTCAAAATGTCCGCAAATCCTTGAAAATGCTAAATTTATAGCTAGTGAGTTTGCCCTTAGATTTTCCCTCGTGTTATATCCTTTTCCCTCATGTTACGAACTCTCATAAGGGCAAAAATAAGGGAAAGAAAAACCTGTAACAGATTATAACACAATATGAACAGGACATGAAGAACTGATTGAAATGCTTTCTCAATTTTTTAGGGAAAGGACAGCTACAATGAATATCATATATGCAGAATACAACATACACCACAACAGTATAGACATAGCGACTACCGCCGGATATCTTTTGCGGATCGACTGTTGGGAAGCGGAGAAAGGACTAAGGACTACTCCCTGCTCGGAATGTGCCCTAAATGCTCTTGCTATTGATGAGCCACTGGAATATGCCCGTCTTTACCTTGAGGGCAATATGCAGATGTGGATAGATGCAGAGGATTCTCTAGAACTGCGGTAATTAGCAAGACTTAAGGAATAGCAACCTATTTTTTATAATTCAGAGGGGCGGCAGCATTTTAGGCTGTCGCTCCTTGATTACCCATCAGTAAAACCGGATGGGGCTGTCAACGACGGTGCGAAGCGTCGTTCATTTTACCGTTGACTGCTCCGGCTGGTTTTGCTAATTAATTTGAAATATCAGAATCAATCAAAACATAATGTCATACCGCTTGTTTTGCGACTGTGTATTCCGATGACAGGCTGGTATTCACCATGTGAAATGGTGCAGAAATCGAGACAAAAATTTAAAATTCAGCAAAATAGGAAAGGTATTTTTCGATTTATGTGCTATTCTATATATGTAGCTAAAACAATAAAAAAGGGTGAAGTTAATGGATTACCGAAAAATCATACAGGACAGCCTCGATTATATAGAGGACAATTTGAAGACTCCTATCACTGCCACGGAGCTTTCTGAGCAGGCAG
>JAIDHZ010000157.1 GCA_029052995.1 Lachnospiraceae bacterium
AGATGTGCATCAGAGCCAGCTATGTAACTGATTTTTGAGTAGTGCTATCGTAGAAAAAGACAAGCAATATTAAAAGTTATTTCTTAACAGTTCCTTAGTGTTACATATCATATGAAGGTCGGACATCCCTGCATATCCATTTTGTGCCTGCTGTAGGATGTTGACTGGCTAGTAGTGAATTTACAAATTAATGCTTGCATAATATGCATAATAAATGTATAATTATAAACATGTTTGTAAAAACATTTTTGCTATACATATGTAAAAAAGAGTGGTATACTACCATGAGTGCGTAAATTGGCTTATATATCAAAGAAAAGTTTTGTAAATGAAAAACAAAGATTAAAATAAATTTATAAGGAGTTATGTTATGATAAAAGCAGGTATTATAGGCTCTACCGGATATGCAGGGCAGGAGCTTGTCAGGTTATTGCTGGGGCATAAGGAAGTAGAGATTGTATGGTATGGTTCAAGAAGCTATATTGATAAAAAATATTATGAGGTATTTGGTAATATGTTTGAAATTGCAGATGCCAGATGCATGGATGACAATATGATGGAATTAGCGGCAAAGGCAGACGTAATTTTTACTGCAACACCACAGGGATTATGTGCATCATTGGTAAATGCGGATATTCTTTCAAAAACCAAAATCGTGGATTTGAGTGCAGATTTCAGAATAAAGGATGTTGCCACATATGAAAAGTGGTATGGAATAGAACATAAGTCTCCTGAATTTATAGAGGAAGCCGTATATGGGCTTTGTGAGATAAACAGAGAATATATCAAAGGAAAGAGGCTTATTGCAAATCCCGGGTGCTATACGACATGTTCAATCTTGTCTCTTTACCCGCTTGTTAAGGAAGGGGTTGTTGACCCCGATAGCATTATTATTGATGCCAAGTCCGGTACCTCCGGTGCAGGCAGGGGGGCAAAGATAAATAATCTTTATTGTGAGGTTAATGAAAATATAAAGGCATATGGTGTGACAACCCACAGGCATACTCCGGAGATCGAGGAACAGCTTGGATATGCATGCGGAAGACCGATTAACCTTAGTTTTACACCACATTTAGTGCCAATGAACCGGGGGATTTTGATTACGGCATATGCAAATCTTAGCAACAGGGTAAGCTATGATGAGGTTAAGGCTGTATATGACAAATACTATGCAAAGGAACATTTTGTGCGTGTGCTTGAAAAGGATATATGTCCGGAAACCCGATGGGTGGAGGGCAGTAATTATGTAGATGTTAATTTTAAATTGGATTTAAGGACAAACAGGATTATAGTGATGGGAGCATTAGACAATCTTGTGAAAGGTGCAGCGGGACAGGCAGTGCAGAATATGAACCTCATGTTTGGATTACCGGAGGAAACCGGATTAGGGCATGTACCGATGTTTCCGTAACAGTTAATTGAGGGATATATGATGGAAAGAAAGGAAAATAATAATGATTAACAACAATAATAATATGGAACAGGTTATTGCCAAGGCTCAGACACTTATTGAGGCATTACCTTATATACAGAAATTCAATGGAAAGAAAATTGTAGTAAAGTATGGAGGAAGCGCCATGCTTGATGAGGAACTGAAGTATAATGTAATTAAAGATGTTGCACTTTTAAAACTGGTTGGGCTAAAGCCGATTATTGTACATGGCGGTGGCAAGGAAATCAGCAAATGGGTGGAAATGATAGGAAAAGAGCCTGAATTTATTAACGGATTAAGGGTGACAGATAAAGAAACGATGGAGATTGCAGAAATGGTACTTTCCAAGGTGAATAAGGGACTGGTACAGATGATGCAGAAGCTTGGCGTGAATGCTGTCGGAATCAGTGGAAAAGATGCAGGACTGATGACGGTTACCCAAAAATTTCCGGGTGGTAAGGATATTGGTTATGTTGGTGAGGTGAAATGTGTAAATAGTGCTATTCTGGATACGTTAATTGATAATGATTTTATTCCGGTTATAGCTCCGATTGGCTCCTCAGAAGAGTTCGAGAGTTACAATGTAAATGCAGATGATGCGGCATGTGCAGTGGCAAAGGCAATTAGTGCAGAAAAGCTTGTGTTTTTGACAGATATTGAGGGTGTGTTTGTTGATCCCAATGATAAGAATACCCTGATTTCAGAAATGGATATTAAAGAAGCAAAAATATTTATAGAAAAAGGTATTGTCGGAGGAGGTATGCTGCCAAAGCTTACTAACTGCATTGATGCCATTGAAAACGGAGTATCGCGTGTCCATGTGTTGGATGGACGTGTAGAACACTGTCTGCTTCTGGAGTTCTTTACAGAAAAGGGTATCGGAACTGCAATTTTAAAAGAGCCATTATTTTAATCCGTGGGGGCATTAAAATGAAAAAAATAGTTAGATGCAGAAAAATTTCAATGGTTATATTGATGTTTTTTGTGATTGCAGCATTTACTGGATGCGCAGGAAGGCAGCAGGAATCGGAATCAGTACAAATTCCTTCGAATTATGATGGACTAATAAAATATTTTGAAGCACAAAAGACGGCAGACAGCATAACCTGTTGGTACACGAATGAGGAAGACCAAAATTGGTTAGATGCAGCGGCTAATGATTTTGAAAAAGAATTTGGTGTAAAGGTGAAGCTTGTCTATTATGATGGAGTCAGCCTTATGGATGACCTTAATCAGGCAAGCCAGACTGGGGATGGTCCGGAAGTATACCTGCTTGGCAATGATCAGTTAGAGCTGGCTGCAAACAGTGGGATGGCAGAAGAAAATACTTACATAAATGATGCATTATGGAAGGATAAATATCCTGAAGTGGCAAAAAATGCGGTAACCTATCAGGGTAAGCAGTATGGCTATCCTGTGTATTTTGATACATATTGTCTTGTATATGATGCAAAGCTTTTACAGACAGCGCCGGCTTCTATTGATGATATTTTGGATTTTTTAGATGCATATGAGGATACCGGGTCGACAAAAGCCGTATTTCGATGGGATGTGGCAGATCCGTATATTAATACCATGTTTTTAGCAAGCTATGCGAACCTGTTTGGAGAAAATGGGGATGATGCAACGGCTTTTCAGATTAACAGTGAACAGTCTGTAGCTGCAATGGAATACTTTCAGTCGTTAAGTGCATACTTATGGATGAATAAAGATAATATTTCACATGATACGATAATGAGGAGAATTCAAGATGGGACGTTAGTGCTTGGACTTTGTAAGTCTGACATTTTACCTACTCTTTATGAAATGCAGAGCGGTAAAATTTCAGGGAATGCAGATAATGAAGGTGAAGAAAATCCCGAAGAGACGGACTATAAAATATCTTATGTCCCAAGTCTGACTAAAGAAATGACTTCTGCTCCGTTTTCTACTACTTATAATGCATTTGTTAATCCCTATGGTGCTGATACGTCACTTGGGAATTTGTTTTCCATGTTTTTAAGCTGTGGATATGCTGACAGGCAATTTGCAGGAAATGGAAAATTACCGGTGATTGACCAAAAAGATAGTTTTGACGAACTTCAAAGGATAATATATGCACAGTATTTGAATTCTAAACCGGTTCCAAAGGTAATGGTGTTAGGTGATTATTTGACAGAAGGAGGGATTGCCTTTGATGCCATTTGGTCTGGAGAAGATGCAAAAGAGCAGTTGGATGCACTTCAGACAAAAATGGAAGAAAAGATAAAATAGTGAATAAGAATTTATAAAAGCTTCACATACTATTTCAAACAAAAAAACAGGAGGAATTTAGCTATGTGGGGCTTTTTGATTGCAATGCTTTCCGGGGCATTGATGAGTGTGCAGGGGGTATTTAACACAGGAGTAACCAAGGAAACAGGACCGTGGCTGACAAATTGTTTTGTGCAGTTTACCGGTTTCTTAGTTTGCCTTGGCTTTTTTTTATTTATGGAACAGGGGAAAGTGCCGGTTACGGAGCTATTTAAAATCGATCATAAGTATATGCTTCTTGGAGGTGTGATTGGCGCATTTATTACTTTTACCGTTATTCAGAGTATGGCACAGTTAGGACCTGCAAAATCTGTAATGGCAATTGTGGTAACCCAGGTTTTTGTGGCATATCTTATTGAATTGTTTGGTCTTTTTGGAGTGGATAAGGTATCATTTTCATGGTCAAAATTGATTGGAATTCTTGTGGCAGTAGCGGGAATTATTGTTTTTAAGTGGGAATCTTAAGAAAATATAAAATTAATAATTCTTAATAAAAAGTAGTTGTAAATTGCTTATTTTTTTTGTATGATGAAGGTGCATCTTATTTTATTTCTTTTTTGTTGTCGCACTCCGGCTTAGTTGATGAAAGATTAGGAGGAGTGTATATGAAATGGAACAATAGAATCATAATATTATTTTGTTTAGTGACTGCTTTGCTTGCAGGCTGTACTACAGAAGAGCCCTATGTATCTTCAGCAGTGATAAAAGATACACAAAACGCTATAGAAAGTGATACAGTAGATGGTATGGTAGAAAGAGAGCAGCTGGAACAGGTATATGTATATGTTTGTGGACATGTGAATAATCCGGGAGTGTATCGATTAGAACAGGATGCAAGGATTTGTGATGCTCTCGAACTGGCTGGCGGTGTTTCTGGGGATGGTGCAGGAGAAGCTCTGAATCAGGCAGAACATGTGACAGACGGGCAAACCTTATATGTTCCGGGTATACAGGACATGGTAAAGCACACAGAAGAAAGTACAGAAGATGGACTTTTAGACATCAATTCCGCAGAGAAAGAGGATTTATTGGCTCTGCCTGGGATTGGAGAATCAAAGGCTGATACCATTCTTGCATATCGCAGTGAACATGGACCTTTTAATAAAATTGAAGATCTTATGAATATACCGGGAATCAAAGAAGGTGTCTTTCAAAAGATTAAGCCTTATATAAAGGTGTCATAGTGTTATAAGTATATGTGCATTAGGTTAAATAATGCCAAGGGATAGACAGAGGAGATTATTTGGATGAAAAAGGTGTTGGTGGTAGATGATGAAAAATTAATCGTAAAAGGAATTAAATTTTCCCTGGAGCAGGACGAGATGGAGGTCACTGTAGCTTACAATGGAGAGGAAGCATTAGAACTGGCAAAGAATAAGGTGTTTGACATTATATTATTAGATGTAATGCTGCCCGGACTATCCGGTTTTGATGTATGTCAGGCAATCAGGGGGTTTTCTGATGTACCGATTATTATGCTTACTGCAAAGGGAGACGATATGGATAAAATTTTGGGATTGGAATATGGCGCAGATGACTATATTACCAAACCCTTTAACATATTAGAGGTAAAGGCAAGGATAAAGGCAATTATCCGTCGTAACAAGAAAAAGGAAACTATTACAGAGCAGCCAAGGCTGTTGGTGGAGGGCGATATGACTATTGAATTGGACAGTCGCCGCGTATCCATTGCAGGAAAAGATATCAATCTGACAGCAAAAGAGTTTAACATTTTAACTTTGCTCTTATTTCATCCAAATAAGGTCTATTCAAGAGATGATTTGCTAAAAGCAGTTTGGGGCAGTGATGCATTAGGCGATGGCAGAACTGTGGATGTACATGTCAGGAGACTTCGGGAAAAGATTGAGAGTAATCCGGGCGAACCAAAGTATATCCAGACAAAGTGGGGAGTTGGTTATTATTTTAAGAAATAGAATTAAAACTCCCCTTTTTTACAGCCTTAAGGTTACAGTCTTCTTATTATTTTATCTGTTAGCATTGTTTATTATGCTTGTTTTTAATATTTTGCTGCAAAAGTCTTATAATGATAAAGCTATAGAGGAAAAACTCCTGTTTGTACAGAACCAGTGTAGCATTTTGGGCAACCAGATTCTTGTTAATAAGTTTATTATTGATTCACTTCAGGATAATCTGAATGTAGAGATTGATCAGATGGCAAATGTCTGGGAGGGAAGAATTCTGGTTATTGATTCCGGATATAAAATTGTGAAAGACACATATACGATCGATCAGGGAAATTATATTGTTTATGATGAAGTGCTGAAGGTTATGAAAGGGGAAAAAGACCGGAATGTAAGAATGATTGATGATTATGCTGAAATTATCATTCCGATTGTCAATGCGGATAAGCTGGTAAATGGTGTTATGATAGCTACTGTATCCTTAGAGGATATAGAGGATACTAATATTTATATATCACAACAGGCAGAACTCCTGATTCTGCTCTTTTCTTTGTTTGCGTTTGCGGCAGCTTTTATTATAAGTGGTATTTGCGTACGGGATGTCAAACGATTAAATATACAAATTAATGGCTTGAATGAAGGGCATTTGGTGGATTTAAAGGTTAAAAGCCGTTATAATGAAATTACCAGACTAACAGAGTCTTTTAATACGTTGATTGATAAAATGCAGGTTTTAGAGGATTCAAGGCAGGAATTTGTGTCAAATGTGTCTCATGAGTTGAAAACTCCGATTACATCCATGAAGGTTTTGGCAGATTCTTTATTGATGCAGGAGGATGTACCGGTGGAAATGTATCGGGAGTTTATGTCAGATATGGCAGAGGAGATTGAACGCGAGAATAAGATTATTAATGATTTGCTTACTCTTGTTAAAATGGATAAAAAGGCTGCGGCACTTAATATTGAATCGGTTAATATCAATGCTCTGCTGGAATTGCTGTTAAGAAGAATTAAACCGATTGCGGCAAAACGGAATATTGAGGTTGTATTTGAAAGCTTTCGTGAAGTGGTGGGTGAGATTGATGAGGTGAAATTATCACTGGCATTATCCAATCTGATTGAGAATGCAGTCAAATATAATAATGACGGTGGCTACGTGCATGTTTCTTTGAATGCTGACTATAAGTTTTTTTATATAAAGGTACAGGATAACGGAGTTGGCATACCGGAGGAGTGTCAGCCACAGGTATTTGAACGTTTTTATCGTGTGGATAAGGCTAGAAGCAGGGAAACTGGTGGCACAGGTCTTGGTCTTGCTATTACGAGAAATGCAATTTTAATGCATAAGGGTGCAATTAAATTGTATTCGGAACCGGGTGAGGGAACCACATTTACAGTTCGTGTCCCGCTAAAATATGTTAAATAATTGACTTTGATGAATGAAGGTGGCAGGATGAGAAAACAATATGTAATATTTTTTCTGGCTTGCATTATGCTGCTGACAGCCTGTGGTGCAGCGAAGGAAGAAACAACAGAAGAAACAAAGCTTGGCAAACAGGAAATATGGGCGTATTATGTTAATCAGGAGAAGACGGATTTAGTAGTAAAACCATATAAAGTGAATGATAAAGCGGAAATTCAGGAGCAGGTTAAGGGATTGATGGAACATTTGCAGAATGTAAAGGTAAATGAGGAATATCAATCGCCTATTCCAAAGGGAATTACATTTGTAGAAAATGACATAAAGATAAAACAGGGCAAAATTGAGTTGGAGTTTCAGATTGTATATGACCAGATAGATGCAGAAACCTTGTTGTTTTTTAAGGCCTGTGTGGCTAAAAGCTTTTTGCAGTTAAAGAATGTGTATAAGGTGGCAATTTCTTTGACGGATATAACAAATTCTGATCCGGATACTGCAACCGTGACAGAGAATTTCGATGAAGAATCTTTTAATCTTTCCTTTGGCAATGCAAACGGTTATAGCCAGAAGGGTACCATTATCCTATATTTTGCCAATGCGGAGGGGGATTTGTTAAGGGAGTATCATAAAGTTGTTGAGATTTCAAATAACACTTCTTTGGCCAAGATTGTTGTGGAGTCATTGATTGAGGGACCACAGCAGGAGGGATATACGGTAACTATTCCCCAAAATACGACAATTCAGAATATATCTGTAAAGGATGGAATTTGTTATATAGACTTTAGTGATGAATTTTATAATACAGATAATCCCTTAAAAAATGATGTGATTATTTATGCTATTGTTAATTCATTATGTGAGCTGCCAACAGTCTCAAAGGTGCAGTTTTTAAAAAATGGAGAGAAAATGCCTTTTTATAG
>JAIDHZ010000158.1 GCA_029052995.1 Lachnospiraceae bacterium
AGGTAAACTCATCTAAAAAGAAACAGTTTCTGGCAGTGCGCTGTCTTTTAATGCTGGCGGTTATTTTGGCTATGGCAGGGGTGTCTGTCACGAAGAAGCAGCGAAAAAACGAGACTATTTTTCTTGTGGATGTGTCAGACAGTATGTCCGGCAATACCAAGGAGTTAGAGGAGTATCTTGCGAAGACTGTCGGAGGAATGCCAGAAAAAAATATGTGCAGTGTGGTAGCCTTTGGGAAGGATACGGCAGTGGATCAGTTTATGACTTCTCAAAAGATATTTTCAACATTTACGGTTAATCCTGTCACTACTGCTACCAATATAGAAAAGGCAGTGCAGACGGCATGTTCCATGTTTGACGAGGGAGTTAACAAACGTCTTGTTCTCATTACCGATGGAAGTGAAAATGAGGGCAGTATGGGGATTTCTGCCACGGCATTGAAGGCAAATGATGTGGAATTTTATGCCATTTCCATGGAGGACAGCATAGGAAACAGCGAGGAGGTATATATTGATGACCTGAATGTGCCGGATGTGATTCATGTGGGTGACCACTATAATGTTACGGTATCGGTGACCTCAAATGTTGAAACGGATGCAGTTCTTTCACTTTATTCAGGAAGAAACCTGAAGGGTCAGGAGGATATCCACCTGACAAAGGGGAACAATCAGTTTGTTTTTGAAGATACAGGTGTGGAGGGTACGATTGCCCAGTATAAGGCAGTGATTGAGCCGACAAATGATACAATTGCAGTAAACAACAGCTATGCGACCTATGCAGAAATTGAGGCAAAGCCAAGAGTACTGCTGGTGGAGGGTGAAGCCGGAAACGGCGGGGAATTTGAGAAAATCCTTAATGCGGCAAATATTGATTATGATAAGGTAACTGCAAAGGGTACGCCTACAAAAGTATCAGAAATAAACAATTATAAGGCAGTCATAACATTGGATGTACATTATGATGACCTGCGGGAGGGTTTTGTCAAATCACTGGAATCGTATGTAAAGGATTTTGCCGGAGGTTATATCTGTATCGGAGGCGGGAACAGCTATGCCCTTGGTAATTACCGAGGCACTGTACTGGAGGATATTCTGCCGGTGGATATGGATTTACAGGGAGAAAAGGAAATTCCCAAAATGTCGATGACCATGGTAATTGACCAGTCGGGAAGTATGTGTTCACCATCAACGGAAAACAGTTCTTTGACAGGGCTTGATTTGGCAAAACAGGCGGCACTTTCTGGTGTGTCGGAATTAAGAAACACGGATGAAGCAGGAGTGCTGGCATTCGACGATACCTACCATTGGATTGTTCCTCTGGAAACTGCCTCAGATATAGAAAAAGTAAAGGAAAACATTGAGTCCATAGCCTATGGAGGCGGAACAAGCATTTACCCTGCATTGCAGCAGGCATATGCTCAGGTATTAAAAAGCGATGCAAAACTCAAACACATTATTTTACTTACAGATGGACAGGATGGTTTTCGTAACTATACGGATTTGATTAACAGAATAAATAAAGCAGGTATTACGGTTTCTACAGTAGCAGTAGGGGAAGATGCCGATAAGGAAACGCTTTCCAATATTGCCGAGCAGTGTGGCGGGCGGTATTATTATACGGATGTTAATAATGCCATTCCAAGGATTTTTGCCCAGGAGGTATACTTATCAACCAATACCTATCTGATAAATGAGGAATTTTATCCCGAGATTACCAGTAATAATGAAATATTGACAGGCGTGTTTGATGAGGGAATTCCGGCGCTTTTGGGCTACATTGCTGCAACACCGAAACAGACTGCTGATGTGCTGCTAACTTCGGGGCGGGGAGACCCTGTGCTTTCTACATGGCAGTGCGGTCTTGGAAGAACGGTGGCATGGAACAGTGACGGAACTAATGAATGGACAGCGCAGTATGCTGCATGGGAGGATTATCCACTTTTATGGTCAAATATTATAAATTATGTAATTTCAGATACGGAGCTTGGAGATGATAATCTAGAGGTGGTAAAGGAGGGCAATACTGCATCCATTACCTACGGAACGAAAGAATATGATAAGAATACAAAGGTAAACGCAGTTGTAACGGATGAAAACGGTGTATCAAAGGAGATTTCCCTAGATGCGGTAAAGCCCGGAGTATTTGAAACTGATTTGGATTTGGATGAAATCGGTGTATATAGTGTCAGTGTCCGCAAACAGTCCGGTGATAAAATTGTGAAAAGCTGCAATACTGCATATGCTAACCAGTATTCTGCGGAATATCAGTTTACGGACAGTGATATGGATTTAAAAACCTTTGTGAGCCAGGCCGGGGGAACGGAAATTACATTGGAAGACAATGTCTGGAGTGAAAAGACGGAAAGTGTAAAGGCAAAGGTTTCCCTGACAGTTCCGCTGCTTATTTTAGCAATTTTATTATTCCTGTTTGATATTGTAATACGGAGACTGTCCATTGATGTCTGGGCAAATGTGAAACGAATATTTGGTCAGATTGCTGTGCCGTTTAAGAGAAAAGAAGGCAGGAAGAAAATAATCAGGAATAGGGAGAAAAAGAAGGGAAATGCGGAGCAGACAGCAGATTTTGCTGTTGAAAATAGTGAAACAGAGAAAAATAATGAAGAAATGGATAATGAGCCGCAGAAGCAGGATTCAGGGCGGAATTTGAAACGGCGGAAAATGCAAAAGCAGGGTAATAAATCAGACGTGCACAAGAAAGAACAGGAGGAAAAGGCATCAGTGGAAAGTGCAACGTCAACCATGAATGAATTGCTGAAGAGGAAAAGGGAACGGGAGTAAAAGACCAAAGAAGAATTTTATTAGAATAGATATGTAAACTATGATTAAACCTATAGAATATGGGAATGATATGAATAACAGTTTGTGGTATATATCCTAATAATATTAGAAATGGAGGCAAAATCTTATGAAGATTTTATTTTATGATGCGACCAGCTATGATAAGGAATCATTTGACAAGGAATTAAAAAAATATGAAGGGATAGAGATTACTTATCAGGAAACTGATATATCAGAAAAGACGGTTTTACTTGCACAGGGCTATGATGCAATATGTGCGTTTGTAAATTCCAATCTCAGTGAGCCCGTAATTAATAAGTTGAATGAGATGGGAATCAAACTGATTTTGCTCCGCTGTGCAGGATTTAACAATGTAGACCTTGACAGGGCTCATGAATATGGCATGACAATTCTCCGTGTTCCGGGTTATTCCCCGGAGGCTGTGGCAGAGCATGCGATGACGCTGGCACTTGCAGTAAACAGGCATGTGCATAAAAGCTACATTAAGGTGCGGGAAAATAATTTCAGTCTTGTGGGACTGACCGGTGTGAATTTTAATGGTAAGACGGCGGGAATTATCGGAACCGGCAAGATTGGTGCTGCCATGTGTCGCATTTGTCGTGGATTTGGCATGAAGGTAGTTGCCTATGATATGTTTAAAAATCCGGAGCTTGATTTTGTAGAGTATATGGAGCTGGCAAATGTATTGCAGCAAAGTGACCTTATTTCCCTGCATTGTCCGCTTACCGAGGAAACCCACCATTTAATTAATGCCAATACAATTGAAATGATGAAGGATAATGTGGTGTTTGTCAATACTTCAAGGGGTGCGCTTGTCAACACGGAGGATTTGATTCAGGGGATTCGTTCAGGCAGATTCTTTGGGGTGGGTCTGGACGTATACGAGGAAGAAGGTGCCAATGTTTTTGAGAACAGGGAAGATGAGCTGTTAGAGCATTCTGTAACGGCAAGGCTTTTATCATTTCCAAATGTTATTGTGACCTCCCATCAGGGATTTTTAACACATGAGGCTTTGGAGGCAATCAGTCAGACGACTCTGCAAAATGCAATAGACTTTGAGAAGGGCTGTATAAAGGAGGGAAACCAGGTTTAAAGTTAGAGTGTTGTATAAAGCAAAAGAACTTCTAGGAAAAATTCCTTTAAGAAGCCACCGGAGTATGAACATCCGGCAGGCAGCTTGAAGGGATTTTTTTCACAAGTACGCATTCCTTGCTTTTTATATGCTAATGCACATATTAAATGAAATGTGCATTAGCATATAAATTAAAATGTTATTTTTTAATCTGCGTTCCATAGAACGCACCCTTTCCTATCTTTTTAACCTTTTTGATATTCTTTACCGTCTTTAGATTCTTGCAGCGGTAAAATGCCCGTGCCCCTATTTTTTTACATGTAGATGGTAAAATTATTTTCTTCACAGAACTATATGCAAATGCCCGGTCATTAATCTTGCTAACGCCCCGGGGTATGCGGTATGTTCCCTTAATCGTTAATGTACCATAAAGAATTTTTCCGTCCTTTGATAAAACAGCACCATTCCTTACCTTAAAACATTTGTTGTCCTTATCAATAACTATCTTTTTTAGTTTTGAGAAATTCGAAAACGTTCCTTTTTCTATTTTTTGTAATGTCTTGGGCAGATGTATTTCTGTTGTTTTTTTATTCTTTTTACATTTGTATGCATCTTGTTTTAAATTAAAATCTAACGTGTCGGGGTAGTTTAATCCTGTGATTTCTGTTACTGTATACTCTTTATCATCAATTACAACTGTTTCAGGAATCTCTACTACCGTTAGTTTATTTTGAATTTTTGCGCTCACCGTGCCTTTTTTATCTGCTGCCTCTTCCATGATGAAATAATCAGCAGTCTTTGTTGTTAAATCAGGTTCCTGCATCTTTGCCTGCGCTTTAACCTGATTCATTCCGGTAAGACAGACTATTGCAAATGCTGTCATTATAAATCTCAACACCTTTTCTTTCATTGTTTGCCTCCTGGTCTAATCATAAATTTTAATAGCTGTTGTTTGTTTTTTCTCATCAATCCATAACGAGAAAATGTATTTCTCAAATTCTGATGAATACTCCTGTAATATTAATTCACTTAAAGCATATTCCACTGTTGTCGCACTGGGCAGGCTGGCATCTCTTCCTTTGTCAGCATCAGTCCATCTACATAAAAGCTTAATTTTGAATGTTACATGCAAATTATAATCTAATATATAAAAATGGTCAAGTGAATGAGGAAGGGGCAGGTTTTAAAAAAGTAACTGAGTAAAAAAAGTGCGTACTTTTTTGAACGGAGAGTATCGTTCTGACGTATTTCTCTACCGCAATTATTTCTTCCGGTCTGAATTTATTCTTTGCCGCAGAAGGTGTATAAAATTTGTTGACAAAATCTCTCTTTTTTATAAAATAATATAAGAGTTTTCTTGCCAGAAACAATATTGATATATGAAAAAGGGGAGGAGAATAATAATGGCAAGGTACGTAAACACACTAACGTTAAATAAAGAACCGGCACAGGTAGAGGAGTGAATCCAGCATTTTTTAAAATCATATGGATTTGTTTCTTCGAAAAAAGGAAATTGGTTTGAAAAGGGTAAGGGATTTTGGGAAGCAAAGCGCAATTTTTCTTACCGGTATGAGAATGGTGTACTGACCTATGAGGCATGGCTCAATAAAGATATGGATCCTTCAGACGGGAAATATACAGGTTCTATGGTTAAAAAAGCATATATGGCAGAGCTTTCTTCTTTTGACCAGTTTATTCTCGGGCAGGTAGCAGCGTTGCCGGAGGTGTCATATAGTAAAGGTGGAATTTATATAGGTATGGTACTGATTGTATTGCAGATTCTATTGCTGCTAGGTGCAAAGTTGGTTTCCCTCTGGCTTCCGTTTGCGGCATTGCTTTTTACCATTCCTAATGGTACTAAGTCAAAGGCGAAGGTTCTGGCATGGATTGTGATTGGTGTGAATATCTTTTTTATCATTTTCTGGTTTTTAAATGCTTGCTTAAACATTGTACTTCTTTAAGTCCGGGTTCTACAGACTTTGGATCATTGCTTGCCAGAATTAAGATATAATGTACACAAATTCACTTGCTTGCAAGGGTGAATTTGTGTGCTTTATTGAACAAGATATGCTTGTGATATATTGCGATTAAGAAAGGGAGAAAATTCTTTGGAGTTTTCTTCCGTTTTCTTTTAAGTATTCGTTCATTAAGCAACTTCAAGTTGCTTAAAACTTTAAAAGAGCAACTTAAAAATGGTATATTTTTTATGATCTATTTGATATACTTCTCTTAGAATCAGGAAGGAGGCAAAATGGGATTTGGAAAAAATATACAGTTTTTAAGGATGTTGCATGGCAGAATGACACAGGAAGAACTGGCAGAGAAAATGAATGTTTCGAGACAAACAATATCGAAATGGGAGTTAGAAATCACATTCCCGGAAATGGAAAAAGCAATTTTGCTTTGTAAATTATTTTCTTGTTCTTTGGATGAACTGCTGTTAAAAGATATGGATTACTGTGATGAAGCATATATAAATATTAGAGTAGAAGAAGTTTGCCCGTTTCAATACGTGAAATACGCTGTGATTAGCAGAGAACCGGAGGAGGATGCGATCAGGCATATTGAAGAATGGGCGGAATCTTTCGGGATAAAGAAACCGGAAATTATTGGATGGGATTTTCCCTGTTTGTCACAGGAGCAAATTAATGTATTTCATATGCATGGATATGTAGCAGCCTGTATTTTACCAGAGGGTTTTGATAAAGCGGATTTAGAAGTACATGTACAGGAGAAGCAGTTATATGCTGTCATTACGATTAAAGACCCTTTTAAGGATCCATTTGTATTGATACCTAATGCGTATAAAACACTTGGGTATTATATAGAAGTAAACAGAATGAAAGGTACGAGAGAACAAGGAATTCTGCAATGTTTTGAGAAAACATATGAAAAAGATGGTATTACTTATATGGATGTATCGATTGCAATAGAACGTTAAAGATTATGATACTCATGATGAAGGGAGTTGGTTAATATGGCAAAAACAGCAAATGAGATTCAAAAGGAAAGAATTAGGGAAATAGAGGATAAAGCAGCAAAGTTGCTTGACAAATGTACAGTTGCTACTCTTACCTCTATAAATGAAAAAGGTTATCCGCGAACTTGTTTGTTATCAAAGGCGAAAAACATTGGATTTTCAGATATATATTTTGTTACCTCAAAAAGATCTAAGCTGAATGGAAAGGCAACACATTTTGAAAATAATACAAAAGCGAGTGTATGCTATTTTTTAGGTGGAGATAGTGTTACTTTAATTGGAAATGTTGAATTTATTGAAGATAAAGCCATTCAGGAAAGTATTTGGAATGAATCGGACAGGAAATTTTTTAGTAAGGGAATTGAAGATCCCAAATTTCGATTACTAAAATTTCACACAATAGAAGCAACATTCTGGATAGAGGGGAAATTTAGAACCTGCAAGTATAAATAGGATATATAATAGCATAGAATTGTCAGGTGGTGAAAAAATGGCTAGATGGGACCCATGGAGGGGATGTCATAAATGCAGTGAGGGCTGCAGATTTTGCTATACGCATAAGGGCGATGGTAGAAGAGGGGTTGACACAAATTTAATTGTAAAAACAGACAAATATTATGCACCAATTATAAAAGATAAAAAAGGTGAATATAAAATGAAATCTGACCAGTTGGTGTATTTGTGTTTTTCATCGGATTTTTTAATTGAAGAAGCAGACGAGTGGCGTGGAGAATGTTGGGAAATGATAAAAGAGCGTTCGGATATTCGATTCTTATTTTTGACTAAAAGGATAGAGCGGTTTATGGAATGTATACCTTCTGATTGGGGAAAAGGGTATGATAATGTGATTGTAAGCTGTACTGTCGAAAATCAGGACAAAGTAGATTATCGGCTTAAAATCTTTGATAAACTTCCAATAAGACATAAAAATATTGTATGCCAGCCGTTGATAGAAAAAATAGATATTTCTGCTTATTTGAATAATATTGAATTAGTTGTAGTCGGTGGTGAGTCGGATAAAAATGCTCGTCCGCTGGATTATACATGGGTTCTTGATATAAGGAAGCAATGTGTTGAAAAAAATGTTCATTTTGAGTTTAGACAATGCGGAACCCATTTTATAAAAGACGGTAAAACATATACATTAAATGTTCGTGATTTATGCAGCCAGGCTAGAAAGGCAAACATAAATTTTTGAAAAGGTATATGATTTATGGATACATACACAAGGTATGGGGCAGGAGTAAACTTATTAAAAAGTTAGAGGAGACAGTTATGAAACAAATGAAAATGATAAAAATAATGACAGTACTTGCGTTTATGGCAGTATTGGTATGTGTGAGCTCGTTTACCGTAGAAGTCGATTCTAAGAAAGAAAAGGCACTAAAAGCATATGATAAAATGTTGTCAAAGTCTTCATTTAAGGTAAAGACATGTGCAATGTCAGAAGGGGAAATAGTGATTAAAGAATATCAAACAGCAAAATGCTCATTTGCTGTTGTAGACATTGATAAAGATTCAGTACCAGAATTGATTGTAGAGGATGTGGAAGATGCAGACCACGCAAGCGGTTATGGTGCGATGTTCATATACAAAAATGGAAAGGTAAAACAGTCTACAGCCTTGAATTTGAATGGTACATTTAAATATTATAAAAAAGAAGGTGTTATTGTAGACAATTATACTAATGATGGATACTCTTATAATTCCTATAAAAAACTATCCAATGGAAAAGTGACTCAATTTATCAGTACAGAAAAGAATATTGGAAATCTAACAGGTTCTAAGAAAACAAAATATTATGATGTCGACGGAAACAAGATTTCTAAGAGTACCTTTAACAAAACACTTGAAAAGTATGTGAAGTCACTTAAACCTACAGAGGTAGGATTCTTAGATAACACTGCGACAAACCGGGCAAAGTATTTAAAATAGAAATCGCAAGTAGCGAATGAGTTAACAGTTTTACAAAATATAATACAGAGGATGAAAGAAAATGTCTTACTTTACTGGTTTTTAAAAGAATCAGTTGAATTAAATTCCGGCGAAAAAATACTGGATATGGGATGCGGAACCGGTACAATTATACAGCGTATTAATTTGAATTAAAGATTTTGTACGGAGCAGGAAATTATACAGATTTTTAAACCATATGGTTTAGAAATAAAAGAAAAAAAGAAGGATGTTTTTTTTCAAGTACTTATTTTAGAAAAAGTGAGTAAATGAAAATTTTCTATTTGATTCTTTGAACTCACTAGAATATTTATCTATATAT
>JAIDHZ010000159.1 GCA_029052995.1 Lachnospiraceae bacterium
GTTTTGATAAGAAAGAATTTACGGATGTTATGGGTTGCCCTCTCCCTTTCCCCACTATTGTGCTAATTGTCCTCTTATATTCTTTCTTAAAATCAAACGCCATTTCTGCTTCTCCTTATTTCTTTATAAGCAATGACTTAAGCAACCTGCAATTTTCTATACGAGCACCAGGAGGGGGGTCTCCATGTTCCGGATCATGGGAATAATTTGTCAAGAGCTGACATGGAAAATCCCTACACTCTCTGCAAAAGGAAATATTCTTATTCATAGCACATGCTGCAACCGGACATGGATTCTTGTCCGCATGGAATGGCATATGTTTGTTGCTTATATCACAATATAATTCCGCTCCGATTCAAGAAAAATGTGTGAAACTTTAATCTTCAACCTCAATACTAATACTCCCCATGCTGTTTGAAAGCTTAATATTTTTATCCTTATCCCCTTTTTGTTTATAATGTGTACCGTAGTCCTCTCCATCGACTTCAATACCTCCCATAGACACGGATAAATCCATCACATAATCGGTCAGTGAATTTTTACTGTATACTTCTATATTTCCCAAATTATTATCAACCGTAAGATTGTCAAAACTGCATCCGCTGATCTCACAGTTTCCAAGATTACAGGCACAGGTGATGGACGAAACTGTTACATCCGTAATGACAGCCTCACCCATATCACATTCTATATCAATCTCATCAACCGTTAATCCAGTAAATTTCATATCTCCAAGATCACAGCCACCGGAAATACGAGAAAGTTCTGTCTCTTTTGGCACAGTAATGGTAATGATACAGTTATCGTTTCCATTCCGTCTTGGAAAATGTGGATTTTTAGAATTCTGGATAATGCACAGTATACCGTCTTCCACTTTAAAATCAGGCACCACATTTTTCGTACATTCATAAGACAGCCCGTATTTGTCGCCTGTTACAATGTTCACCTCAGACAGGTCAATATCTAGAGAAATGGAGTTAAATGCATCTACGGCATCATTATACGTATAGGTTTTACCTTTTAATGAAGAACCCAACCCAAAATCTTCAAAAAAATCTTCTCCCCATCCCATGATGTGATAAAAACTTCCACCAATAATGCAAAAAATTGTAACAATCCAGATAACAGTCAGATATATATTTTTTTTCATGACAATCCCTCCTATAGTTTTTGAAAATTAGTCTTTAAAATCGATTGAATCACTGCCGCAACCGGCCAGATAATCCATGTAATCTCCCAATTAAAGGTAAGGAAGCTTACACACAGATAGATACAGGTGACAGTCTGCCAATATACATTCATAACACTCCTAACGGTTTCATTTATATATTCTACCTCCTTAGCACTTTCCGGTACATGGGTATTTCCCATTGTTCCTCTGGCGTTCAGGGCAAACAAAGCCTGATATCCCTTATTGCGGTTACTGGTAAATACAATCAGATATACACCCACAGCCACCAGAATAAATAAAAATGCACCGGAACACTCATACCAAAAATCAGTCGGAAATATTGTGTCAATAATGAATGCAGGAATAAAACTCAAAATACAAAGCATACAGCCAAGACTCAGACACAAAGCATGGCTTCCCCTGACACTTTCAAACTGTTTCTTTGTATAAGCGGTGACATTAAAATCAATTCCCACTGTGTTACGCTCAATCTGCTGCCACTTTTGCTTCATGGTGCCTGCAAAGATAAAAAATGCAACACCAATCGCAATAATTAAAAACATAAGTATAGCACCAATCATACTGGCTTTTGCAAGTGCAAAGTCAGATTTCTCATTGATAACAATTGCATCTAAAAATATGACAGGAACCGGGGAAAGAATACAGAACATAACACCTAATGCTATCAAATAGCTTCTCTTTACTGTATCCTTTAAAAAATCTTTTGTCTCTTCTAACGAAAGCATCTGATCTGGTGCCATCTCTTCTTCTACATAAGTTTTAATTCCCAATTCCTCTGCCAATTCATCAAGATTTCCAAATTCGGAAATAACAATGCCAATAACCTCATTTTCAGCCCTGCCTTCCGCTTTCAGTTCCGTATATTTGTCCTCCATCATTTGTAACAGTTCATTCTTTGCCTTGCGCACCTCCGGAGTATTGGGCAGATTTAAAAACATATTTTCCAGATAATTTTTAAGCGTTTCCATTGTTATTTTCTCCCTTCATAATAAACTTCTCCACTACTTCCTTCGTGATGACCCATTCTTCACATTTTTCCCTATAATACTGGCGTCCGGCATCGGTAATGCGGTAATATGTCCGGCGTTTGCCACCTGCCATTTCTTCATTCTGAAAAGATTCAATATAACCGTTCTTTTCCATTCGGTTAAATGCAGAATAAAGAGTTGTCTCTTTGATAATGTACTTTTCTGCGGACAGACTCTTAATCTGCTTAGATATTTCATAACCGTAAGAAGGATTGTCCAGAAGCAGATATAGTATAATCGTATCATTGTATCCGCGGATTACATCACTGCTGATTGTTATCATGTAATCTCCTTTCTTTCATTTGCTGTTTTACTTTACCTGTCGTTGTTACGTCTGTCGTACTACGTCTGTCGTAGCATTAATATAACAAAGATACCAGGGGATGTCAAGCAGAGATTTTTCAGATCACATTATAATTTCTACAGTTGACAATCACATACAACATTTTGCAACTCAAAAAAGAGGTGGAAACCACACAACCATGTGTTTTCTCACCTCTTTGTATTTTTAACCTAAAAATCATTAAAATGTACTTAAAATATCTGATAAACTATCAACTTCATAATCTGCTTTTTCGCTCTCACTTGTTACTTTCCAAAATTTCCCAAATCCCTGCTTTACCCAAATTGTTTTCATTCCAATCTGTTTTGCGGGAACAATATCATTATCAATCCGATCCCCAACCATAACTGCATTTTCAGGCTTGCAGTCACTTCTTTCCAAAGCAATTTCAAATATCCTTTTATCTGGTTTTGAGACACCCTCCTCTGCTGATGCAATAACCAAATCGATGTGTTTAAGAATTCCAAAATTTTCTAATCTGTCAGCTGTCCCTATTGATTGATTTGCAATTACACCAATCTTATAGTTTCTGCTCAATTTTTCCAGACATTCCTCAGTATCACCATACAAAATTTCATCTTCGAATCGCCATTCAGGTTTTTCGACACCAAGCAGCTTCATTGTCTCTAAATCGCCTTTTTTGTTTTCTTTATAGAAAGCCATCGCAGTTTCATAGACATATTCATAAGACACCCCTGCCAGTTCTGCAGCTTTTCTCATGCGTCCTTCATAAACTTTGCTTTCATCCACAAGCGTGGATCCAACATCAAAAAATATCCACTTTATTTCATCAAGCTTCGGCAAAAACCCCCTTCTCCTTGCTTCATCTAAAAGCTTTGGTTGAATTTCCGGATAGGTCCAACTCACCGGCAATTCGTCCATAATTACTATTTTCTCAATCTCACTATGAAGTTCTTTTTCAAAAGTATGTATATCTGCATAAAACAGCTTTCCGAAAGACTCAGCTCCATCAAGGTTGTTTTGTGCAATCACAGAATAAATGCAAACAGGATATATCTCAAAATCTATTGCTCCTGTTTCTTCGTACAGTTCTCTCTTTGCTGTATCAAGAATATCCTCACCCTGTTCTCTATGTCCTCCCGGTACTTCCCATGTACTTCTTTCCTTATGTTTGCATAATACCCATTTCCCATTATGTTTTGCAATAATGACAGCAAACCTTAACAGTGAGTCTTCAACATTATCATAAAAATATACTTTGGTCATTTAGAACTCCTTCTTAACTCCATTTCATCTTCCATTTTTACGAATCCGTATCTTTCATACAATGGTCGTCCCATATCCGTTGCTTCTAACGCAATATGTAACACATCCTGTTCCTTCGCATCCTTTACCAGCAAATCCAATGTATGAAATGCAATTCCCTGTCTACGGTATTCCGGTGCAGTATACATATTCATAATATAAGCCTTTTTCCCACTTGGATTATGATAGGTTGGCATAACCTGATAAAAACTCACACCACCTGCACCGATAAATGTTCCGTTATCATATACCAGATATGCGATATGCTCACCAATTTCCAATGCTCGCTTATAATATGCATAAGATTCCTGCTCCACCACAGACATATCCACATCATCCGACAGCTTATTTGCTGCACGAAGAACTACAATTCTTGTTCTTACCAGTTCATCAATATCTTCTATCGTTGCTCTTTTATATTCAAATTCTTCTACCATTCTACACCTCTACCAGCAAAGACTTTCCCAATCAAA
>JAIDHZ010000016.1 GCA_029052995.1 Lachnospiraceae bacterium
GGAAGGATAATAGCCGCTCAGATTTAAATGAAATTTATGATAAATTATTTGGAGAAGAAGAAATAATGAAAAAAGTATTAGATGAGGGAAAAGATGCATCTATTGATATTATGAAAGAATTATTAAATAATAAAAAAGGAGACGATAATGATGAAGAGTGATAATGTAAAAGCAGGTATGCAGCAGGCACCACACAGATCCCTCTTTAATGCCCTTGGCATGACAGAGGAAGAACTGAAAAAACCAATGGTTGGTATTGTATGTTCATATAACGAGATTGTTCCGGGACATATGAATTTAGATAAGATTGCCCAGGCAGTGAAAATGGGTGTGGCAATGGCAGGGGGAACACCGGTTATGTTCCCGGCAATTGCAGTTTGTGACGGTATTGCTATGGGACATATAGGGATGAAATATTCCTTAGTGACCAGGGATTTGATTGCAGATTCCACCGAGGCAATGGCGATTGCACATCAGTTTGACGCATTGGTTATGATTCCAAATTGCGATAAAAATGTACCGGGGCTTTTAATGGCGGCGGCAAGGGTGAATGTTCCGACAGTATTTGTATCCGGCGGACCGATGCTTGCAGGTCATGTAAAGGGGCATAAGACCTCCCTTTCTTCCATGTTTGAGGCTGTGGGATCTTATGCGGCAGGCACAATGGATGAAAATGATGTAAATGAATTTGAGTGTAAGGCATGTCCTACCTGCGGTTCCTGCTCAGGTATGTATACTGCAAATTCCATGAACTGTTTAACGGAGGCACTGGGTATGGGACTTCCAGGAAACGGAACCATTCCGGCTGTATATTCAGAGAGACTGAAGCTTGCTAAGCACGCCGGTATGGCTGTTATGGAAATGTACCGTAAAAATATTCGTCCAAGGGATATTATCACAAAGGATGCTGTCATGAACGCCCTGACTGTGGATATGGCACTTGGCTGTTCCACTAACTCCATGCTGCACATCCCGGCAATTGCCCATGAGATTGGCTTTGATTTTGATATTTCCCTGGCAAATGAAGTCAGTGCAAAGACCCCGAATCTTTGTCATTTGGCACCGGCAGGCCCTACCTATATGGAGGACTTAAATGAGGCTGGCGGCGTATATGCAGTCATCAATCAGTTGAAATCTAAGGGCTTAATCAATGAGGATTGTATGACCGTAACCGGAAAGACCATTGGTGAGGCAGTGGAAGGCCATGTAAATAAAAATCCTGAGGTTATCCGTCCAATGGATAATCCGTACAGTACTACAGGCGGACTTGCAGTATTAAAAGGTAACCTCGCACCGGACGGCTCTGTTGTAAAGCGTTCCGCAGTGGTTCCGGAAATGATGAAGCATGAGGGGCCGGCAAGAGTCTTTGACTGTGAAGAGGATGCTATTGAAGCAATCAAGGGTGGTAAGATTGTAGCAGGCGATGTTGTGGTCATTCGTTATGAAGGACCTAAGGGCGGTCCGGGTATGAGGGAGATGTTAAATCCTACGTCAGCTATTGCAGGTATGGGGTTAGGTTCTTCCGTTGCCCTGATTACAGACGGACGCTTTTCCGGTGCAAGCCGCGGCGCATCCATCGGCCATGTATCACCGGAGGCAGCCGTAGGCGGACCGATTGCATTTGTGGAAGAGGGCGATATCATTAAGATTGATATTGATAATTTAAGTCTTGAGCTTGATATTTCTGAGGAGGAAATGGCTAAGAGAAAGGCGGCATGGGTGCCTCGTGAGCCGAAGGTGACAACGGGATATCTGGCACGCTATGCAAAAATGGTAACGTCAGGAAACCGTGGGGCGGTGCTGGAGATTTAAGTGCTTGCATTTCACTTCGTATCTCATTATAATGTAGAAGATGCGAAGCCGAGCTTACACTACGGACACTTAGTGAGCGCAGCGAGCTTAGTGGCAGTGCGTACAGAGTAGTAAAAGGAGGAGCAAGAGCACTTAGCGGCTGTATTTTAGCCGCTTACGTGCGAGCCCATCCTTTGCCCTTAGTGAATCCGAGCAAAGCGAAGGATGAACTTAGTAAAAGGAGGAGTGAATAGGTTATGAAACAATTAACAGGTTCAGAAATTATAATAGAATGCCTGAAGGAACAGGGAGTTGATACCGTATTTGGTTATCCGGGCGGTACGATTTTGAATGTTTATGATGAACTTTATAAGCATAAGGATGAGATTACCCATATACTGACCTCGCATGAACAGGGGGCATCCCATGCAGCGGACGGGTATGCAAGGGCTACCGGCAAAGTGGGTGTCTGTATGGCAACCTCTGGTCCCGGTGCAACCAATCTGGTAACAGGCATTGCGACGGCATATATGGATTCCATTCCGATGGTAGCCATCACAGCCAACGTAGGCGTTTCCCTGCTTGGCAAGGATTCCTTCCAGGAGATTGATATTGCAGGTGTGGTAATGCCGATTACAAAACACAGCTTTATTGTAAAAAATGTACATGAACTGGCAGGTACGATTCGCCGTGCATTTAAGATTGCGAAGAGCGGCAGGCCGGGACCTGTTTTGGTGGATGTTACAAAGGATGTTACAGCCAATCTTGCAGATTATGAATATAAAAAGCCGGAAGAGATTGCCCCGGCTACAGCATCGATTAAAGACGCTGATATAGAAGCAGTAGTAAAGCTGATTAAAAAGGCGAAAAAACCGTTTATTATGGTTGGGGGCGGTGCAGTTGCTGCCAATGCCTATAAGGAGTTCAGAACCTTTGCAAAGCTTTTGGATGCACCGGTTTGTGATACTCTGATGGGTAAGGGAGTCATGGACGGCAATGACTCGCATTATACCGGTATGATTGGCATGCATGGCACAAAGGCATCCAATTTTGGTGTGACAGCCTCTGATTTGCTGATTGTTGTCGGCGGACGTTTCTCTGACAGGGTAATTGGTAATGCGAAAAAGTTTGCAAATGATGCAAAAATTGTTCAGATTGATGTGGATTCCGCAGAAATTAATAAAAATATTGTTGTGGATGCAAGCATTGTGGGAGATGCAAAGGAGATTCTTTCACGTTTAAATGCATTGATTGAACAGAAGGATAACAGCGGGTGGCTTACAGAGATTGAAGAATTGAAGAAGAAATATCCCGATACCTATCCTACGGATATATTGACCGGGCCTACAGCTATTTCTAAAATTTATGAACTGACAAAGGGAGATGCAATAATCACAACAGATGTGGGACAGCACCAGATGTGGGCAGCCCAGATGTATAAATACAAAGAACCCCGTCAGCTTTTAACCTCCGGCGGTCTTGGCACCATGGGCTATGGTTTAGGTGCCTGTATCGGTGCCAAGGTGGGAAGACGTGACAAGGTAGTTGTCAATATTGCCGGAGATGGCTGTTTCCGCATGAATATGAATGAGATTGCAACAGCAGCCCGGTATAACATTCCGATTATACAGGTTGTAATTAACAATCATGTGCTCGGTATGGTTCGCCAGTGGCAGACATTGTTCTATGACAAGCGTTATTCGAATACAGTATTAAATGACGCAGTGGATTTTGTAAAAGTATCTGAGGGTCTGGGTGCTTTGGCGTTTAAGGCAACAACAATTCCCGAGTTTGAGGATGCTTTCAGGCAGGCGATGGAATCCGGCAGACCATGTGTGATTGATGCCCAGATTCATGAGGATGATAAGGTATGGCCGATGGTGGCAGCAGGCCAGCCGATTTCCACCTGTTTCTCGGAAGAGGACTTAAATAAATAATTCCGGAATGCATGGATATATGACGGATAAACAAACATGAGCATAGAGCAATCGATTCAAATTTGATGCCCCGTTGCTTGCGGCGGGGTTTTTGACTGATGCTATACGAAAAGGTATGGTTTATAAGAAAAATTTTGTCCAAGAGGAGGATTAATAAAATGGCAAGAGTTTATAATTTTTCAGCAGGTCCATCTATTTTGCCCGAGGCAGTATTAAAGCAGGCGGCAGAGGAAATGCTGGACTACAACGGAACAGGTATGAGTG
>JAIDHZ010000160.1 GCA_029052995.1 Lachnospiraceae bacterium
ACTATAACCCAACCTTTTTGTTATTATCTGAATAAATGCTGGCATAATCAATTTCTAAGATGATGTGACGCTCCGAAATATATACTGTTTCTTCTTTACCTTTTGCATATTTTCCAATTTCCTAAATATTTAACCGTTCAATTTTTCTTCAATCACACCGACGCAGACGGTATGCAAAATTTGTTTTTTTTCCAAATGCAATACCTGACTGAACGAGATATCCCTCTATCAGCATCTTTACATTTTTTTCGAAACCGGTTACCGACATAAGGCAAATCGCATCATGTATATTTATCCAGCTTATAATATAACTTGTATATTACCATAAAAAATACATGCTTTCAACGATTAAAAAACTCTTTCAGCATAAGCTAATGAACTGTTATCCAGACAGCTTCATAAGGGGTGCTGCCTGTAAATACAAATAAATAGTTTTTTTTCATGTATATCTCCTTATCAATTCTAATGTCTGCAGTTAAAACTCTGTAAATACAATTTAATCTTTCTATTTTTTCCCATGTTAGGGCTCCAAAAATTAAATATTGTATATTTACGATTTAAATGATATATTTGTAATATATTATTTTTTGATAACCTGCATTATAAAGAATATGAGACAATTTTCTTCGTATGACAGGTCAACTTAAGAAAAATAGTTACAATAATATACTTAAAAGGAGAAAAAGGATATGGTAAATGAGGTAGTAAGCAGTTTAGGAGTAATTATTCCCATAGTAATAGCCTGTGTAATCATTATTATTTTGGCATCCGGATACGTCAAAGCATCACCAGATACAGCGTACATAATTTCCGGTTTAAGAAAACAACCCAAAGTACTGATTGGTAAGGCCGGTATCAAGATTCCATTTTTTGAAAAAAAGGACGAATTAAATTTACAGCTTATACCCATTGATGTAAAAACATCAAGCGCAGTTCCAACAGCAGATTACATCAATATTAAGGTAGATGCAGCAGTAAATGTAAAGATTAGTGATAACGAAGAACGTCTTGCCCTTGCAGCCCAGAATTTTCTTAATAAACCTGTTGATTATATTGCGCAGATTGCAAGAGAGGTTTTAGAAGGTAATATGCGTGAAATCGTTGGTAAAATGAATTTAGAAGAAATGGTTTCCGACCGCCAAAAGTTTGCAAACCTTGTTAAAGAAAATGCCGAGCCGGATTTGGCCGCTATGGGACTTGACATTGTAAGCTTTAATGTGCAGAATTTTGTAGATGGTAATGGAGTTATAGAAAACCTCGGTGTAGATAATATCGTAAAAATTCAGAAAAACGCCGCTATTTCAAGAGCCGAGAGCGAAAAAGAAATTGCTAAAGCACAGGCTATGGCAAAGAAAGAGGCTAATGATGCACAGGTAAGTTCCGATTTGGAAATTGCCAATGCAATCGCCAAAGCACAAAAAGAAAAGGCAATTGTTGCAGCTGAAGCAGAGAGGGAATCAAAAGAAGCACAAATTAATGCTAATACATTAATTGCACAGAAAGAAAATGAATTAGAGATTCGTAAAGCAGAATTACAAAAAGATGCTGATACCAAAAAGGCTATTGCAGACGCTGCCTATAATATCCAGCAGGAGACAGAAAGAAAAACCGTCGAAATCGCAACGGCTGACGCAAACCTTGCCCGTCAGGAGAAAGCTATTGCATTAAAGGAAAAAGAAGTTGAACTAACAGAGCGTACTCTTGAAGCAACCATTAAAAAACAGGCAGATGCTGAAAAATATGCGAAACAACAGGAATCCGATGCTAATTTATATGAAACCCAAAGAAATTCCGAAGCAAAACTCTTTGAAAGACAAAAAAATGCAGAGGCTGAAAAGTTTGAAAGAGAAAAGGAAGCAGAAGCCATGAAGGCAACTGCTGAAGCTAATAAATATTCTATGGAACAGGAAGCAGAAGGTATTCGCAGCAAAGGACTTGCGGAAGCAGAGGCAATTAGGGCTAAGGCTCTTGCTGAGGCAGAAGGTATTGAAAAAAAGGCAGAGGCCATGAAGCAGATGGGTGAAGCAGCAGTATTGGAAATGTATTTTAAAGCAATGCCTGAAATTGCACGTAATATTGCTGAACCGCTTTCCAAAGTCGATAAGATTACCATGTACGGAGATGGTAACTCAGCTAAGTTGATAAAAGATATCATGGGAACCCTTACGCAGGTTACTGATGGCTTAAAGGAATCCACCGGTATTGATTTGCAGTCTACATTGGATGGATTTACCAATACAAAAGCTTCAAATAAAGAGTAATTTGAATTCCCTATTGGCTCATTGTTTGTACAAATATAATATCCCCCTTAATAGTTACCGCTTTACTATCGGTCTATTAAGAGGGATATTCATTATCTGCCTGCTCTGTTCGTCTTATTACTTCAAAAAATATCGAGTATACATATATAACTAACTGCATTTACCTTTAATCATTCTATTTTTTTAACAAATGCAATTTTTCTGCTATATTTGCCAGCATCATTCCCTTCGGAAAACATTCCAGCATTTCCCTTGTATACCCCCCAAATTTAATCAGTGCCACAAAATATGATGCCGCCGCAACAACAATTGCCACAAGAACTGCAATGGCATTAGCAGTATAGGTTCCGGCAAAACAGCCACAAAGACTGTATAATCCGGCATATACAATAATTGCCACAATTCCCATAATGGCAGCCGCACTAAGCGGTATCCACACCGCAGGTTTCCACTTAAGTTTATAATTCAGTTCCTTTTTTACATCCCTGCTGTTAATAATAATAATGACAATAACATAAAATAAGGTTGCAATAATAAGCGAATATACTCCTAAATTTGTATAAATCATTAGCGGTATAAGCAATACCACATGCAAAACCAAAGCTGCTGCTGCACTAATCACCGGTATATTTACCCTTCCAATTCCCTGCAGCACACCATTTAATACACTGGAAATTCCATAAAGCACAATGGATAATCCACCAAGAATCAAAAGCATTGCCACCGTATCCGTATTTTCCTCTGATAAGCTGTAATAAAGCAAATGCACAATCGGTTTTGCCAGCACAGCAAATCCCACTGCACAGGGAAGAGTCAGTGTTGTTGCAAGTTCAATGGACTGCTGCACCCTATATCTGCATGTTCCCCTTTCACCTAAAGCATATGCACTAGAAACCCTTGGAATAATAGCAGACGCCACTGCTGCTGCCATGGCAATAGGAACATTTGCCAGTACCATGTAATACCGATTGTAAAGGGCATACTGCGCAGATACCAACGCCTCATTGCCACCCGCTGTCTTTGTGTACAGCCAGTCAAAAATCTTCATATCAAGCGTCACATTTACATTATAAATAAAGGAGCTGAAAATAATAGGAGTTGCAATCATTAAAAGCAGTTTAAAGGCTTGTCGGTAGGATAACAGCTCCTCTGTTGTATCTGCAGCAATCTTTGCGTTTAATTCCTTTCGTTCTTTTTTGAATATCACCATCATATAAATGAGCCCGGCAAGTACTGCTACACCGGTTCCAACAGTTCCGCCTGCAGCACCGACTCTGGCAACTCCACTGGCATCCATTCCCTTTGTGGACGCCCACTGAATAAATAAAAGGGCGGCCGCAATACTTACAACAGCATTAAAAAACTGCTCCACAATCTGGGATATGGAAGTGGGAACCATATTGCCATAGGACTGATAATATCCGCGGTACACACTTAAAAACCCGGACAAAAAAATTGTCGGGGCCAATACACGCAGAGAAAGTACTGCATTACTGACCTCCTTCACCATATAAGGAGCAAAAATATAGGTAATAAGTGCTGCTATTCCACCTACTGCAAAAACATAAATCATGGATACATCAAAAATCCGCTTCACATTCCGATATTCACCTTTTTCAATCCGCTCTGCCATAATTTTTGAAATTGCCGAAGGAATACTGAAGGTGGCAATCAGTAAAATCAGGGCATAAATTGTCTGTGCCCGACCATAATAGCCATTTCCCTCCTCTTTCAATATATTGGCAAAGGGAATGTTATATATCATTCCAATCAATTTTGACACAATACTTGCCGCCGCTAATATGGTTGCCTGTAAAGCAAAATTTGTACCTATTTTATTTCTCCTGCCCATTTTTATCTGTTCTCCGTTCAGTCCCTTTTTACTATTTTCTGTTATAATTAATCAGACATCCCTTTAAGATAATCTCCCTCTCATCATCCGTCAAATCTCCCAAATGGAAGGTCAATTCTCTCATTTCCTTATTGACAACATATGCTTTAATATCGTCATTGTTGTCGTTGATTGCTT